>NZ_JBHXSK010000072.1:0-51876 GCF_042716195.1 Streptomyces sp. NPDC058683 | reverse complement strand
GTTCCCGGACGTGAGTCCGGGAACCGGCCCTCCTGTTCGGTGCCGCGGTGTCTCCTACTGGCCGAAGCCGTAGGAGAACAGGTGGTCGGTGCCCGTCTGGCCGGTCACCGGCAGCGTGACCGATGCCACCTGCTTGGACGGGTCCAGCGGGACCTTCGTGGCGAAGACGTAGGTCTTCACGTTGTCCCGGCCGCCGCTCCCGGTGTTCCGGTAGGTCGTCGTGACGGCCGTCGTGTCACCCGGCAGCGGCTTGCTCGGTCCGCCGTTGAGCGTCCAGTCCGAGAAGCCGACCGTCGCCCGGGAGGTGGTGCCGTCGGTGTAGGTGACGGTCAGTGTGCCGGAGACCCCACTGCCGTCGGTCGGCGCGTTGACCGCCGCGCCCAGCAGACCGAGCGACGCACCCGAGGTGCCGGCGGGCATGGGGATGGTCTGGCCGGCCATCTCCAGGTTGTCGGGCTGCCCGGACGTCACCGTCGGCCAGAGGTAGGAGATGCCGTCGACCGTGAGGGGGGAGCCGCTGGTGACGCCGGCCGCCGCCAGCGCGTTCTGCGAGAAGGCCCAGCCGCCGCCGTCGAAGCCGCCCGAGAAACCGCTGCCGTCGGGGTAGATGCCCTCGTTGGTGTCGTACGGCCACAGTGCACCGGCCTTGGCCACGGCCACGCGCAGGACCGCCCCCGGCAGTGCCGCTCCGGTGGCGTGGTCGGTCAGGGCGAAGGCGACCGGGTAGGTCCCCTCGTCCGTGCCCGCCGTCACGTGGACCTTCGCCTCGCCGCTGCCCGAGGCGGGCACGGTCAGCGAGCCGGACGCGGTGTCCAGGGTGACGCCGGTGGGCGCCGTCGCCGTCCAGTCGACCGTGACGGCCTGGCCGCCGAGGTTGGTCAGGTCGAGGGTGCCGTCATCGCCCGTGCCCGGCTGGAGGACCAGGCCGTTGCTGGGGCCGGTCGCCGCCAGTACCCGCCCCCCGCCCGTGGTGTCCGAGGGCGGCACCGCCGACGGGCCGGACGCCCAGGAGGTGTCGGGCTCGGTACCGAGCGTGAAGTCCAGGGCGCCGGCGCCCTTGAACTGCTGGTACGTCAGCCAGGAGGTGTTCCATGCCTTGCCCTTGACGCCGAGCGACTGCACGTACGGCGCGTCGGGCGCGGCCTGCGGGGCGTTGATCCGCACGGTCTTCCCGCCGAGGGTCACCTGGGCCGCCGGGAACACCGGGCTGCCGAGCACCAGGGTGTCCGCGCCCGGGGTCTCCGGGTACAGGCCCAGCTCGGACCAGACGTACCAGGAGCTCATGGCTCCGAGGTCGTCGTTGCCGAACGAGCCGACCGGCGCGTTGAAGTACAGGTCCTGCTGGGCCTCACGGACGGCCGCCTGGGTCTTCCACGGCTCGCCGGTGTAGTCGTACTCCCAGGGGATCTCCACGCTGGGCTCGTTGCTCAGGTCGGCGTCGGTGCTGCCGGGGCTCGTGATGTCGTCGAGCAGGCTGTCCAGGTAGGACGAGTACGCCTTGGTGCCGCCGCGTGCCTGGATGAGCTGCTTCAGGTTGAAGGGGACCATGGGGGTGTACTGGGCGGAGGTGCCCTCCACGAAGCCGTTGGAGGTGCCGGGGGTGAAACCGCCCGCGAACTGGCCGTCCTTGTTCTTGGCCTGGAGGTAGCCGGTCCCCGGGTTGAAGACGTTCATCCAGTCCTGGGCGCGGGTGGCGAACTTCTCGTAGACGGACGTCTTGCCGAGCGACTTGGCGAAGGCGGCGAGGGCGTAGTCGGCGGAGTCGTACTCCAGTTGGGTGGAGACCGGGCCGTAGAAGTTGCAGCAGCCGTAGCTCTCGTCCAGCGGAAGGTTGCCCTTCGCGTCCCGCACCGACTCGCCGGGACGGTCGTTGTTCGGGACGGTGGCCTCGTGCTGGAGGGCCGCGAGGGCCTTGTCCGTGTCGAAGTCCGTGGCGCCGAAGGCATACGCGCCGGCGATGATGCCGTCGGCCGGGTCACCGACCATCACGTAGCTCTCGCCGTTGTTCGAGGCCCACTTGGGCAGCAGGCCCGTCTGGTCGTAGCCGTTGAGCATCGAGGTGACGACGTCGCTCGCGACCTTGGGCTCGACCATCGCCATCAGCTGGGTCTGGGAGCGGTAGGTGTCCCAGCCGGAGTAGGTGGCGTACTGGGCCTTCTGCCCCTTGGCCAGCTTGTGGACCTGGTTGTCCATGCCCATGTACTGGCCGTTGGCGTCGGAGAAGACGTTCGGGTGCAGCAGCGCGTGGTAGAGCGCGGTGTAGAACTGCGTCTGCTGGTCGGCGGAACCGCCGCCCACCTGGATGTTCTTCAGCACCGTGTTCCAGGCGTCGTGGTTGGCCCGCTCGACGGTACCGAGGTTCCAGTTCCCGATCTCGCGGGCGAGGTTGTCCGCCGCGTTCGCGTCGCTCGTGTACGAGATGCCGACCTTCGCCGTGACCGTGGTGTTCGAGGAGGTGTCGAAGGTCAGGTACATGCCGTTGGCGCCGGTCGTGGGCGGCTGGGCGGCCGCGGCGGCCTTGGACAGCCGGGAGGCGGCACTGGCGCTCGGGGCCGCGGAGGCCGTGGCGGAGGCCTTGGCGGCGTTCCCGTGGACCGTCGGGGCCGGCTTCGCCGGGACGGTGAAGTGCTTCTCCTTCAGCGGCTTCGACGTGGACTTCCGCGGGGTCTGGCTGACCTTGCCCGCCTTCAGCGACTTCGCGTCGGGGGTGATGGTGCTGCCGACCCAGGTGCCGCTCGCGGTGAACGGCTGGTCGAACTTGATGTCGAAGTGGAGTGTGTACCGGTTGTTCGCGCCGCAGAAGTGACCGCTGTCGATCGCGCCGCTGATCTCCTTGCTGTTCACCACCTGGACGCGGGTTCCGTCGACCTGGGTGGCGCCCCCGCTGAGCTTGAACAGCAGGTTCGCCTGCTGCCCCGAGGGGAAGGTGAAGCTGCCCAGCCCGGCGCGGGTGGTGTCGGTCAGCTCGGTGCTGACCCCGTTGGCGTCGGTGACCTTGTAGGACCCGATGCCGGCCTGCTCCTTGTCGTGCCCGAAGCCGACGGACGTGCTGCCGAGGTCACCCGACAGGGCACCGGTCACCGGCAGGACGGGCAGGTCGCCCGCGACGGGGCAGCCGGGTCCGGAGACGTGGGTGAGGCTGAAGCCGGAGATCTTGCTGTCGGCGTACTCGTAGCCGCCGCCGTCGGGGCGGTGGGGCGTGGTGTCGGGGCCCCACTGCACCATGCCGGCCGGCATGTCGGGGCCGGGGAAGGTGTCCACCGCACCGGAGGTGCCGATGAGGGGGTTGACGAGGGACGCGGGGTCCTTCACGAGGGGCGGCGTCGCGTTGCCCGCGGCCTGGGCGCTTCCGATCGCCGGAAGCGGAAGGGCTGCCATGCCCAGGACGCAGACCACAACGAGGCGTCGGCGGAATCCTGCTCGGTCGGCTGGTGCTGCTGAACGTCGGGGTCTCACCATCGGTTGCCTCCGCAGCGGTTCGTGCTTCGCACATCAGGTGTCGGCGCGCCGAAAAACACCGGAATGCCGGCGACAGGCAACGGTTCGAGTCGCTCCCACGGCCTGACAACGTTGCCATGCACGAGTGTCGAGTGAAACGCCTGTGCTTGTGGCGTGTCAACGAGGCCAACAAGACTTTCTGCGTGCGAAGTTCACGCACGGCCGGGTAGCGAGCCCCCGGCGGCCGCACCCCGGTCGGCCCGTCCACGCGGGCCCGCGCCGTCGAGGACGCGAGCCCGCCTTCGGCGCGGGAGGGACCCAGAGCCGCGCCGAACCGTGCGATTCCTTGCGGGAGTTACGACTCCCCGGCAAAGGCTTCTTTCTCGGCGCGGGCGGGTTCCGGCCGACGCGCTTTCCCTACGCCCGTCCTCACCCCTCGTCGCGCAGCTGGGCCGCCAGGGAGGCCAGGGACTCGGTCTCCTCGGTGTGGCCCAGGGGGGTGAGGCGGGAGATCGCCGCGTCGAGGCGGGTGAGGGCGGGGGCGGGGCGCTCCAGGTAGAGGCCCTCCACGACGGACGCGAGCCGGACGCACTCGGCCCACTCGCCCGCGTGGCCGTCGTCCGGTCCCGGTTCACCGAGCAGGGTGAGGGCCCTGTCCAGCGCGGCCAGGGCGGTCTCGTACTCACCGGCGTAGGCGTTGACCCGTCCGTGTTCGTAGGCGAGGGCACTGTCCAGGGAGCGGTCGCGGGCCTCGAACTCCGCGGCGCGGGCCTCGTCGGCGACCCGGCCCGCGTCGGCGAGGACGGCGAGGGCGTCGGCCAGGCCCTCGGCCCCCTGCCGCTGGGTCTGGAGGCGGGCGAGTTCACGCAGGCAGCTGCTGAGCTGCTCGTAGCGCGGGGCCCGGGCATGGGCGGCGAGGGCCTGGTCCGCGGCCTCGCGGGCCCGTCCGAACTCGCCGGACTCGGCGAGGAGTACGGCGGTCTCCGCGGCGATCATGGCGTGGCTCCCGGGGTCGTCGTCCCAGCCGGCCGACTCGGCCGCGAGGGCGGCGAACTCCGCCGTGGCGGCCTTGAGGTCCTCCCCCGCGTGCAGCGCGCGGGCGCGGTACAGGCGCAGCTGGGCGACGAGCCGGTCGTCCAGCTGTCCGGCGGCGACGTCCGGTTCGGTCAGGAGGGAGTCGAGCAGCGCGATGCAGTCCTCGACGCGGCCCAGTTCGAGGCTGAGCTGGGCGGCGTTGCCGTAGGTGCAGAACGCGTCCGTCCGGCTGCCGTGGCGCAGGTCCAGCTCCGCTGAGCGCGACAGGTGCCGCAGCGCCTCGTCGGGGCGGCCCAGGCGCAGGCAGGCCTGGGCCAGATCGCCGTGGAGACGTGCGGTGCCGCCGGAGTCGGACGGCCAGTCGGCGGCCAGCCGCAGCCCCTCGGCCAGGTCCGCGTGCGCGGCCTGCGCGTCTCCGAGGCCGAGCCGGAGCCGACCGCGCAGGCCGAGCGTGCGGGGCAGGTGCCAGGCGGGGCCGTCCGCCCTCAGCCGGTCGAGGAGGGCGTCGATCTCCGTGACCGCGGTGGGCAGATCGCCGGAGAGGGCGTGGGTACTGGCCCGCAGCAGGTGGGCGCCGGAGACCTGGCCGGTGATGTCGTGCCGGGTGGCGAAGGCGAGCAGCAGGTCCACCTCGGCGAGCACCGGCGCGATGTGCTCCTCGTCCCTCGTCTCCTGCAGCCGCAGGCCGAGCGCGCTCGCCCGCAGCCGCAGCACACGGGCCTCCTGGTACGGGGCGAGATCGGGCGTCTCCGCCTGCAGACGGACGAGGGCCGCGTAGGCGGCGGTCAGCGCGGCGGCCTTCGCCTCGGCTCCGTCGCCGCCCTCCGCGGGGACATCCCCCGTGGGGAGCAGGGCGCAGGCGCGGGCGAGTGCCGCGTGACCTGGCGCTCCGGCCTCGTCGTACAGATTCGCGGCCTCCTCCCACAGGGCGGCCGCCTTGTCGAACTCGTCCTTCTCGCCCACCTGGCCCGCCTCGTCGGCCAGCAGGTCCGCGCGCAGGTGTTCGAGCGGTCCCACGGCCGGGTCGTCGGGGTGGGCGTAGCCGGGGGCGGCGACGAGGGTGCGCAGCCGGGCCCAGCAGGCCGTCGCGTCCGGATGCCCCTGCTTCTCCGACTCCCTTGCGCGCAGGATGAGTTCGGCCAGCGACTCAGGGACGGCGGTGGCGGATGCGGAGGGTACGACGGCCGGGGCCACGTCGTCGAGACCGCGGGCGCGCAGGGTCAGCTCCAGTGCGTCCAGGAGGGGTGCACGGTCGAGGCGGGCGGTGCGCCGGTCGGTGTGGGCCGTGGTTGCGTTGCGGGCGTCGAAGCGCGCGGCGAGGTCGGCGGCGCGGCCGCGTACCTCGGCGCGCAGGCCGGCCACCGTCCAGGTGCGGCCCGCGTATCCGGCGGCGGGCAGGTCGCCGTGGCCGAGGAGTTCGACGCGCTGGAGGAGGACCTCGACGCCGGTGAGGAAGCCGACGAGGTCCAGCGGCGAGTCGACGTCGTCGAACAGGGACCGGTTCTCGGCGAGGAGTTCCAGGCCGCGTGCCTCGTTGCCGGTCAGCGCGCAGAACTCCAGGTGCCGGCCGACCTCGCCGGACATCGCGGGATTGCGGCGGCAGGCACGGTAGCCGGTGAGGTGCAGCTCGCGAGCCCGGTCGGTGCGGCCGGTGCGCAGCAGGGGAAGCAGCGCGTAGGAGACGGACCGGGCGGGCTCCTCCTGGCAGGACTCCTTCCCGGCCAGGACGGGCTCCCAGATGCGCAGCGCCCGCTCGTCGTCGCCCGCCGCGAGGTGGTACAGGGCGCGCTCGCAGATCTCGCAGGCCTCGCAGTCGCTGAGCTTGGTACGGGTCCGTCCGGCCCACAGCTCGTAGGCCAGGTCGGTGTCCTCGCCGATGTGGGCGGCGAGATGGTACGCCTGTCCGTAGTAGGGCTGGAGTTCGAGATCGGCCTTCTCGTACCGGTCGCGCATCTCGGTCAGCCACTGGCGCAGGCTGGCCAGAGGTATCTCGGGCAGGGCGAGCAGGGCGACGGCGACCCACTTGAACCGCCAGAACAGCGTGTGCCGCAGCCGCTCGTCGAAGACGTCGGGCTGCTCGTCGAAGAGGGTGAGCACGCGGGCGAAGACGACGGGCGACTTCCTGGGCTCGGAGCCGTAGTTGTACGCCTTCTGGAGTGCGAAGAGCGCGTGGACCAGCGGGCGGGGCTCCGCGAACTGCTCGGCGGCGTCGACCAGTTCCTCGGCGGTGACGGTGCGGGTACGGCCGTAGGGGCGCCGGTCGTTCTCCTGGAGCGCCCGGTACAGCTCGTCCGTGTTCTGGGGATGGGGTGCGGTCGGCATCGTCAGCTGTCCTTGCGGAGGGCGTGGGCGAGGAGGTCGAGGAAGGAGCGGTTGATGAGGCTCGACTCGGCGGGCCTGAGCGGGCGCCGGGACAGCATCGCGGCCTGCCCGTAGAGGGCTTCGGCGCTGGTGCGGGCCAGTTCGGGCTCGTCGATGGTGACCGCGGTACGGACCAGCGGGTTGAGCTGGTTGAGGATCAGCTGGGCCCGCGGGGCCTCCTGCCTCAGGTGTCCGAGGATGTCGCCCCAGATGCCGCCCTGCTGTTCGCGGGCGAGCTGGGAGCGGGTGCGCTCGTGCCGGGCCTCGCGGCTGTCGAGGAGGAGGGCGGGGGCCGAGGCGGGCTGGAAGGTGCGCAGCGCGACGTCGCAGTCGAAGACGGCGAGGGCGTCACGGGCCTGGGCCAGGTAGGCCGCGGCGGCGAGTTCCGTCTCCCGGTCGACGGGGTCGAGGTGGGCGGTGAGCGTGGCCGGGTCGAGGTCGGCGACACTGACCTCGGGCCTGATCTCCGGCAGCCGGTGGACCAGTTCACGGTCGTAGGTGTAGCCGCCGTTGACGACGCCGAGTCCGGCGGCCGAGGCGATCGCGGCGACCTGCCGGAACTCCTCCACGCTGGAGGTGACGAGCACGGTGCGGTGGGTGCGCGCGAACTCGTCGAGCGTGGCGTGTCCGGCGGTGGTCTCGAACGGCAGCCAGGGCAGCAGCATCCGCAGGATCTCGTCGTCGTGCACGGCGAGGGACTTCACGGCCAGGTGGTGGGCCTGGAGGAAACGGCCGAGGAGGTCCGGGTCGCTGGCGGCGGTCCGGGCGATCCAGGCGCGCAGCCGTTCGGCGAGGGCGTCCCGGACCGCGGCGAGGGTGTCGTCCTCGTACAGGGACTCGCGGGACGCGGTCGGGCGCAGGCTCTCGGCGTCGAGGACGCAGCGGACGAAGAACGCCCATTCGGGCAGGATCTCCTGGGCCTGCTCGGACAGCAGCATGCCCTTGACGTGCACGCGGTGGCCGTGGCGGCGCCCGGCCGGCACCGTCTCGGGGAGCACGCACGCGATGCCCTTCAGGCCGACGGCCGGCAGGTCCAGTTCGATGGTGTCCAGCGGCGTGAACCCGAAGATCTCCTCGCCGTACGCGGCCAGCGCCCGCGAGCGTGCTCCCGGCGTGGGGTAGGTACGCGCCCAGGGTGCGGGCTCGGGGTTGACGGGTGCACCCGGGCCGCCGGTGCCGCCGTCGAAGGTCACCGGGTGGCGCAGCAGGGAGCCGAAGTGCCGGGCCAGCGCCTGCACCTGGACCGGGCGGGTCCACTCGCCCGTGTCGGCGCGGGGTGTCAGCGTGACGGTGGTGCCGGGCCGTGGGCGGGCGGAGGCGGGCAGGGTGCGCACCGAGTAGCTGCCGTCGCCGCGTCCCCGCCACTCCACGGCGGGGGCGCCGGGGGTGCGGGCGGACCGGCTCAGCACCTGGATCTCGTCCGCGACCAAAAAGCAGGAGAGCAGGCCGATGCCGAACTGGCCGATGAAGTCGGCGCGTTGCTCGGCGATCTGCTCGGTCCGCTTGCTGCTGCGGCCGATCGTGGCGAGGAAGGTGTGCACATCGGCCTCGGTGAGGCCGACGCCGTCGTCCTCCACCCGGACCACCGAACCGTCGGCGTACAGACGGATGCCGAACGCACCGGCGGCCGCGTCCGGTTCGAGGGCGTGCCGGGCGGTCAGCGCGTCCACCGCGTTCTGCAGGAGCTCGCGCAGGTAGACGCGGGGGCTGGAGTAGAGATGGTGGGAGAGGAGGTCGACGAGGCCGCGCAGATCCACCTGGAAGGTGCGGTCGGCGCCGGCCGGGCTCGAAGGGGTGTCGGGCAGAGTCATCGGGCAGTCCGGGGTGAGGTGAGCGACGGGCGGCGGGCGGGGGTAGCGGCTTCAGGCGGTGCGCCGGGCCGGGGGCAGGTGTGCGGTGCGCCCGGCCGGGGTCAGGCGTTGCGCCGGGCGCGGGCGTACATCTTTTCCGGCTCCTCCGTGTACCTCCACGGCCACTCGGTGAGGGCGCCGCCCAGCTCGCGGAAGACATACGGCAGAGCGATCCGCTCCGAGGCGAGGGACAAGGCCATGGCGAAGACGTTGAAGTCCTGCTGCCAGCCAGGGCGGCGCTCGTAGTCGGGGTGGAGGATGCTGCGCTCGGCCGCCTCCAGCAGCTCGTCCTGGATCTCAGGGGTGACGAGGCAGTTGTCACGGTCGGACTCGGACCAGTCCTCGATGTGCGCGACGGCGAGCACACAGCCGAGGCGGTGGCCTTCGGGTGCCCCGGCGAACGCCGCGCGGGCGAAGGCCAGGGCCTCGCCGGGCTCGCCGTTCCACCGGGGTTGGAGGTACGACACCCACTCGACGTGGGTCTCCAGGTCCAGCGGGTCGCGGCGCAGGGCCGCGTCGAGGCGGGCCTCGTTGACGGTGCGGCCGAGCGAGATGCCACGGCCGGAGGTGAGCAGGCGACGCCACGGGGTGACCCACTCCGGCCGCAGCTCGGCCGCCTCCAGCAACTGCTCCTCCGCAGTGTGCAGCCGTTCCCGGAAGACACGCCACTGCTCGGGCGTGACGTCCACGGCTCTCGCGCGGGTGCGGGCCTCCCAGCCCCAGCTGACGTGGCGCGCGCCGGATATCAGCAGGGCGGTCGCCCGGTGCTCCTTGTCCTCCTCGGCGGCGCGGCCGATCCAGTCCTGCACACCGTCCAGGTCGGCCAGTTCACCGAGGACCTGGTCGTCCCGGCCGAGATCGAAGGGGGCCAGCGCCGCCCTGACCGCCGCCCAGTCACCGGTGCCGGCCGCCTCCACCAGCGCGAGCACCCTGGTGTCGCCGAGAGCGCGCAGCGGGTACGTCCCGCTTCTCTTCTTGCGCGGCACGGGAAGGGCATGCGGATCAGCCGCCGGTCTCTCCCCGCCTCTGCCGAACAGCTTGTCGAACATGCCGCGCCCTCCCCAGGATCCGCGTGATCTTCGGGTGCAGCATAAGCGGCACCACCGACACCACTTCCACAGGGTTTCCACCGGTGGTTCACGGAGGCGGTCGCGAAGCGGTCGACGAGGGTGAGACCGGCCGCGCACGTTCGTATCAGGCGCCGAAGACCTGGAACTCCGAGACCTGCCCGGCCGGCCATCCGTTGTTGGCGGTGAAGGTCAGCCGTACGTAGCGGGTGGTGACGGTGGCGGGGAGCGTGAGGGTCGCCGTGTTGCCGGTCGCCGGGTTGAAGGTGTAGCCCGCTGCCGCGAGGAGCTGGGTGGAGGTGCCGGCGTCCGTGCCGCCCTGGACGGAGATGGTCTGGGTGCGGGTGGCCCAGGCGGTGGCCGGGGGGAGGTTGAGGACGATCCGTTTGACGCCGGTGGCGGCGCCCAGGTCGACCTGGATCCACTGCGGGAAGGCGTTGTTGGCGGACTCCCAGTAGGTGTTGGCGTCGCCGTCGGTCGCGTTGGCCGAGCCGTAGGTCTGGGTGTGGCTGCTCTCCGAGGTGGGGCGGTGCAGGGCGAGGTTGGTGGTGCCGGACGGGGGGTCGGTGGTGACGGTGGCCTCGTTGGAGGGCTGCGACACGTTGCCCGCGGCGTCGAGGGCGACGACGGCGAAGGTGTACGCGGTGGACGCGCCGAGTCCGGTGACGGTGAATGAGGTTGAGCCGGTGGTGCCCACCTGTGTGCTGGTCGAGCCGGACACCTGGAGGATGCGGTAGCCCGTCACGCCTACGTTGTCGGTCGATGTGTTCCATGTCAGCGAGACGGAGTTGCTGGTGTGCCCGGTGACGGTCAGGGCTCCCGGCGCGGCGGGCGGTGTGGTGTCGCCGCCGGTGGGGAGGGTCGGCTGGGTGGGGCGGGTGGCGGTCAGCGCGATCTGGCCCTTGAGCATGCGGCCGCCGTCGCCGGTCAGCCGCAGGTAGTAGTCGGAGGAGCAGGCGGTGCCGTCCTCGTCGAGGGCGAGGAAGCCGGAGTCGGTGGGCACCCAGGCCTGGGTCTCGGCGGTCTTGGCGATCTGGTTGCCCTCGTTGTACTCGTCGAACATCGAGATGTAGATGCCCTGCACCCCGGCCCGCACCATGTTGTAGAACTGCCGCCACATGAAGTCGCCGTGCGCGCGCTGCCGGCCGGAGACGTCGCCGGGCAGGACGCAGGGCTGGAAGTCGATACCGTTGGCGTTGCAGTCCGCCTGGTCGGGGACGGTGTACGTGTTGTACGCGTTGTCGGCCTCGCTCACGTTGCCGATGGCGCCGACCATCCACGGCGAGATCATGTTGAAGGCGTGGTAGACGCCCAGGAAGCCGGACTGCGAGCCCCCGGTCCCGGTCCGCCATTCGCGCGGGACACCGCCGATGACGTAACAGCCCTGTCCCTTGAACCAGTTGACGACGTCGAGGCAGGCGTCGGGGGTGAAGGGGTGGTTGGGGTCGTTGAAGCCGAAGCCCCAGATGCAGACGACCGGCTTGCCGTTCTGCTTCGCGTACGCCGAGGACGCGGTGTGCGCGGACATCTTGTTCGTCCAGTCCGTCTTGATCTCGGACTGCATGTTCGTCCAGTTGGAGACGTCGTACATGATGTAGAACTTCCGGCCGTACGACTCGGCGGCGCTGCGCACCTTGGTCGCCATGGCGTCGCGGGTGGGGCCCTCGCCGCCGGTGGGGTTGAAGCGCTGGAGCGCGGCGGTGTCGATGCCGTTCTGCTGCATCCACAGGAAGTGGGTGTTCACCGTCTGCTGGTCGTAGGAGGAGAACAGCTTGGCGGGCTGGCCGTTGCCCAGGGCGGCGTAGGAGGTCTGGTACGTGTTGGTGTACTCCCGCACATCGGGCCAGCAACTGATGGCGGTGTTGTTCCGGGACGGCGACTGGCCCCAGTTCTGGGTCCAGTGCCACCAGCCGTTGATGGGCGCGCCGTCGCCGACGCACGCGAACCAGCCCTGGTAGCCGACGGTGATCTTGCCGACCACGTCACCCGGCGGACTGGCCGCCGACGCGGTCTGGGCGAGTACGGTCTCGGTGGCGCCCACGGTTCCCACCGCGGTGGCCGCGACCGCGGCCCTCAAGAAGACTCTGCGTGTGACACCCATCTGGACTCCTCCTCGGTGGTCGGTGCCGCCGAGCGCGCTCACGCTCGCGCTCGGCGGCACCATCGGGTCGGTTCAGGTGTTCCAGACCTGGAACTCGGAGATCTGACCGGCCGGCCAGCCGTTGTTCGCCGTGATGTTCACCCGGAGGTACCGCTGGGTGGTCGCGGGGAACGTGATGGTGACCGTGTTGTTGGTCGTCGGGTCGAAGGTGTACGTGGCCGACGACTTGATAGTGGTGAAGGCGGAGCCGTCGGTGCTGCCCGACAGGGACAGCGTCTGGTTGCGGGCGCCCCAGGCCGCCGGGAGCTGGAGGACGACGCTGCCGGCGCTCTGCGCGGAACCGAGGTCCACCTGGACCCACTGGGGGAAGGCGTTGTTGGCGCTCTCCCAGTAGGAGCCCTGGTTGCCGTCCGTC
This sequence comes from Streptomyces sp. NPDC058683, assembly GCF_042716195.1. Classification (NCBI taxonomy): domain Bacteria; kingdom Bacillati; phylum Actinomycetota; class Actinomycetes; order Kitasatosporales; family Streptomycetaceae; genus Streptomyces; species Streptomyces sp. NPDC058683. Next base: position 39,609 of record NZ_JBHXSK010000072.1, on the reverse strand, counting down.
ACGTTCGACGAGGCGTAGACGTCGGTGTGGCTGGACTCGGTGGTGGCGGCGCCGGCTGCCAGGTTCCGGCTCACCGTGCCGGCACCGGTGCCGGTCAGCGCGACCGTGGCCGTGCCGTTCGACGCGTTGCTGGCGATGCTGAGGTCACCGGTGCGGGTGCCGGACGCGGTGGGCCTGAACGTGACGTTGACCGTGCAGGAGGCGTTTGCCGCGATCGACGTCCCGCAGTTGTTGGTCTGCGCGAAGTCGCCCGTGACGGTGATGCCGGAGACGGTCGCGGCGGCGGTTCCGGTGTTGGTCACCGTGACCGTCTGCGCACTGCTGGTGGTGTTGAGCGCCTGGGTGGGATACGACAAGGACGTCGGGCTGGTCGACAAGGTCGCCGGTGAGGAGCCGCCGGAGCTGGGGAACACCTGGAAGTCCGACAACTGGGCGGCGTTCCACCCGGTGTTGGCGGTGATGTTCACCCGCACGTATCTGGCCGTGGCGGCGTTGAACGTGATGGTCGCCGTGTTGTTGTTGGTGTTCGGGTCGAAGGTGTACCCGGCCGATGCCTTGATCGTCGAGAAGCTGGAGCCGTCCGTGGATCCCTGCACCGACAGGGTCTGCGTGCGAGCCGACCACGCCGTCGCCGGCGGGAGCTTGAGCACGACCTTGCCGACGCTGTAGTTCTGGCCGAGGTCGACCTGGGCCCACTGTGGGAACGAGCCGTTCGTGCCCTCCCAGTACGTCGACGCGTCGGTGTCGGTGAGGTTCGAGGCGACGTACGGGCTGCTGCTCGAACTCGCCGACGCCGGCCGCCCGGCGGCGATGTTGGTGGTGCTGTCGATGCCGCTGCCGGTCAGGGCGACGGTGGTCGGGCTGTTGTTGGCGTTGCTGGTGACGGTCAGGTTGCCGCCCCGGGTTCCGCCCGTGGTGGGCTTGAAGCCGACGGTCACCGTGCAGGACGCGCCGACCGCGAGGGTGGAGCAGTTGTTGGTCTGGCTGAAGTCACCGGTCGCCGCGACGGCCGAGACGGTCGCCGACGTGGTGCCCGAGTTCGTCACCGTCACCGTCTGCGCGGTGGCCGACGAGCCGACCACCGTGCCGGCGAAGGACAGGCTCGCCGGGTCGGTGTTGAGCACCGGGCCCGGCGCGGTGCCGGTACCGGAGAGGCTGACCGTGTTGGTGATCCCGCCCGCGTTGACGGTCAGAGATCCGTTACGGCTGCCGGTCGCCGTCGGCGCGAACTTCACGCTGACGGTGCACGAGCCGTTCGCTGCGATCGACGAACCGCACGTGTTGGTCTGCGAGTAGTCGCCGCTGGTGGAGATCGCAGAGACGGACGCCGCCGTGTTGGTGGGGTTGGAGACCGTCACGGTCTGCGCGGCGCTCGTCGAACCGGTCGCGACCGAACCGAAGTTGAGCGCACCGGGGGTGGCCGTCACGCCCTCGGACGGGTAGGGCGGGAAGACCGGAGCCGGCCAGCCGCCGCAGTACGGCGTGCCGCTGATGCCGGAGTTGCCGCCGCCGTCGGTGACGACGAAGTTGCCGCCCGAGCAGTTGTAGACCGGGGACGAGTAACCGACGCCGGTGGCCGTGACGTTGGTGAACTTGGCGGCGCCGCCGGTCTGTTCCTGGAGGGCGAAGGTTCCGGTGCCGGCGATGGTCACGTTGTTGAGGTTGACGCCGCTGATGGTGCCCTCGACCCACTGGACGGCTTCGTACGGACTCTGCTGGATCAGCGCGTTGGTCACGTTGATGGGGCCGTTGATCGCGCCCTGACTGCCGTCGAACCACAACGCGCCGACCCCGAACTGCCAGTTGGGGTCGAGGCTGCCGGCCCGGATCATGGTGTTGTCGGAGATCGTGGTGAGGCCGACCGGCGTCGACGTGAAGCGCTGCCCCACGTGGATGCCGCCGCCCTGGGCGAGGCCGGTGTCCACCACGCGGTTGCCGCTGACCGTGTTGTCGTGGCCACCGTAGATCGCGATGGCGTTGGCGAGGATCTGCAGGGACACGGTGTTGTTGGAGATCGTGTCGTTGGCGTCGGCGCCGATGGCGGCGTCCGCCCAGGTGGCGATGCCGTCGTCGCCGGTGTTGCGGATGTCGCTGTTGGTCACCTTCGAGTTGGTGACGCCGCCGTGGAAGTTGATGCCGTCGGCGGTGGTGTCCCGGATGCGCAGGCCGGTGAACGTCAGCCCGTCCATCGGCCCGTCCATCCAGGCGCCGACCTTCATGTGGGCGATCCACAGGTTGGAGACGGTCGAGTCGCTCATCGCGCCGCCGATGCCGTTGACCTGGGCGCTGTCGTCGCGTTCCTGCACATTGCCGAAGATCGCGAAGTTCTGCAGGCGCACACCGGTGCTCGCGTTGGGCGCCGAGTTGCCGTAGAAGCCGGGGGCCGTGCCGATGACGGTCGAGTACCACATGCCGGCGCCGGCGATCGTGACGTTGTTGACGCTGATGTGGCCCGGGATGTTGTAGCTGCCCGGCGGGATCCACACGGTGCCGCCGGGGCCCGCCGAGCTGATCGCGGCGTTGAACGCGCTGGTCGCATCGGCCACACCGGTGGAGTCGGCGCCCTTGCTGGTCACCGACACCGCCCCCGAGGGCGCGGTCAGGGCGGCGCCGACCTGCTCGAAGTCGGCGAAGTCGATCGTGTACGAGGAGGCGGTGTCGCCCGCGTCGACCTGGAACTTGAAGGTCGTGCCCGCCGGATACGTGGTGGAGAACAGGCGGTGGGCCTCGTCGTAGAAGTGGTGCGGGTTGCTGCCCGGCGTGTTGGTGAAGGGGTAGCTGCCGTAGTACCAGCTGTAGGCGTTGGTCAGGGTGAAGTCGGGCTGCTTGACGTCGTTGACGTACAGCGACAGCGCGGCGGTGTAGACCGAGCCGTTCGAGGTGTCGGGGATGCTGTAGCGGAAGTTGATCGAGTTGGTGGCCACCGGCGTGGTGAACGTGACGTACTTGCCGGTGCCCTGCAGCGTCGTCGCCTTGCGGTACGACGCCTCGTCGGCCAGCTGGCCCTGGGTGTAACTCGGGCCGATGTTCGTGCCGTTGGTGGTGGAGTTCTCCGCCTGCACCTCGACGTAGGGCAGGCTCGCGCCGCTGCCGCCGGTGGCGGTGGACGCCGCCATGGCAGGTTGGACGGCCAGCACGACGACGCCGACGGCGGCCAGCATCACGGTGCTCACCGCCCAGACGAGGACGCGTCTCAGATCTCGGATGGAATGGAACACGTGCCACTCCTTACGTAACCAAATGCCGGAACTGTCCCTCTAGTGCCGCCAGGGAGGGAGGGGAGACAGGGGGTTGGTGACGATGCATGGGGGACCGTAATATCGTTGGCATGATCACGCAATAACTAGACAGAACTCTGCAACAAATAAAAATGCAACCCGCAAGATCTAAGGCGTCGCACACATGGCGGTGCCGCCGGACGGAGCGTCCGGCGGCACCGTGGGGAGCGTGGGGTCAGGCGGCCCAGATCTGGAACTCGGAGACCTGGCCCGCGGGCCAGCCGTTGTTGGCGGTGATGGTGACGCGGTAGTAGCGCTGGGTGGCGGCGGGGAAGGTGAGCGTGACGGTGTTCTGGGTGCTCGGGTCGAAGGCGTAGGCCGCCGAGGACTTCAGGGTGGTGAAGGTGGTGCCGTCCGTGCTGCCGCCGAGGGTGAGGGTCTGGGTACGGGCGCCCCAGGTGGCGGGCAGTTGCAGGACCACGCGGGAGGCGCTCCGGGCCGAGCCCAGGTCGACCTGGGCCCACTGCGGGAACCTGTTGTTGGCGCTCTCCCAGTAGGAGCCCTGGTTGCCGTCCGTCACGTTCGACGAGGGGTAGACGTCGGTGTGGCTGGACTCGCTGGTGGGCTTGCCCGCGGCGAGATTGGTGGCCGGGGTGTCGGAACCCCCGGTGAAGCTCAGGTAGTTGATGTTCCAGCCGCTGGTGTCCTGATGGAGCGTCAGAGTCTGTCGGCCGGCGGGCAGGGTCACGTGGGTGGTCGCGGTGCCCCAGGTCTGCCAGTCGCCGGTGGCGGGCAGGTCGACGGCTCCAGTGAGGTTCGTGCCGGAGGCGTCCGACAGGTGCAGCGCGCCTGCCACCGCGGACGGGGCCGCGACGCGGAGGTTGAGGGTGTAGGTGCCGGCCGTGGCGACGTCCACGCTGTAGTGGAACCACTGTCCGGTGCCGGTCCAGCCCAGGTTGTACCCGCCGCCGGTGTCCGAGGTGTTGTCGAGGTCGACGCCGTCGGCGCGGTAGGAGTTGGCGTTGCCGTTGACGGAGGTGACGTTGTACGCGACCCCCTGGCCGCCGGTGTTGTAGTTCTCCGCCTGCACCGTGCCGGGCACGGCGGCGGGGATGCCGCCGTAGGGGCCCTCGGGAGCGGCCGGCGGCCAGTGGTTGTCGCTCAGCGTCGCGAGGAACCCGGTGGAGTTGTTGACGAAGGCCGAGGCGCCGGGGTCGAGCCCGGTGACCGTGTTGCCGGTGATCGTCGCGGAACCGGTGGGCGCGGGGTAGAACGACGGTGAGATCGCGATGCCGTTGCGGCCGGGGCTGCTGACGGTGTTGTCCTGGAGCAGGGTGTTGGTCGAGGTGGAGAAGGCGATCCCGTCGTAGAGGGAGTCGATGACGGTGTTGCCGGTCACCGTGACCTTGTCGACGGTCCCGGTGTTCTGTCCGTCGCCGCCGTTGCCGATGTGCAGGGCGGGCTGGCCCTGGCTGTAGGCGTTGCCGCCGGAGCGGACCACGGTGTTGCCGGTAACGGTCGCGGACAGCAAGTCGCTGCCGTTGACACCGAAGCGCCCGGCGCCCAGACCGATGTAGCGGGCCGTGTCGCTGATGTAGTTGTTCCTGACCTGGTGGCCGCTGCCCCCGTAGATCCCGACACCCTTGCCGCCCCACGGCGCGATCGAGGTGTTGTCGCTGACGGTGACATTGGTCATCGGCTTGTAGAAGGTCTGGGAACCGTCGCCGTTGGTGTTGTAGTTCACCGAGTTGATGGCGATCGCGTCGTCCCCGGTGCCGCGGACGAAGTTGTTGGTGACCGTCAGGTCGTTCCCGGTGTCCGCGTTCAGCGACACGTTGTTGACGTTGATCCCGTCCGCCCAGATCGACGTCAGCCTGCTGTTCTGCACCTTGCCGCCGGTGCCGGAGGCCCAGAAGCCCGACATGGTGTGCTGGGTCCAGATGCCCTCGGCGAGCCAGTCGGTACCGGTGGTGTCCATCGCGCCGCCGTCCCCGCCGATGGTGCTCCGGCTGACGGCGTTGGCGTCGATGTGGAAGTTACGCACCGTGCAGGACGTCAGGTCGAACAGGGCAGCCAACGGCGTGCTGTTGGGGACCGGGACGTCACGGTAGACCGTGCTGTACCAGAGCCCCGCGCCCGCGATGGTGATCCCCTGTGCGTTCAGTCCCGCGGTGCCCTTCACGTAGAAGGTGCCCTGCGGGATCCACAGGATCTTGCCCTGCGCCTCGGCCTGGTCGATGCAGGTCTGGATGGCGGCCCGGCTGTCCACGGCCTGGCTGTCGGCCGCGCCGTTGGTCGGGGTGTTGGACGCCACCGCACCGCAGCTCGTGATCGAGATCGAGTTCGCGGGCTGCGTCTGCGGCGCCGGCGGGTTCTCCACGTCGACGGAGTCCACGTCATAGAAGGACGCGCTGTTGCCGGCGTCCTTGCGCAGCGAGAACGTGGCGCCCGCCGGGATCGGGGACCCGGTGACGAAGGTGTGCGACTCGTCCCAGAAGACCCTCGGGTCGCCGTCGGCCGGGTTCTGGTTGTCGCTCGTGTTGTAGTTGCCGTTGCCCTCGTACACCCAGCTCTGCTTCGAGTTGAGGTTCAGCGCCTGCCGGAACACCCCGTTGACGTACAGGTTCAGCGTCCCGGTGATGCCACCGCCGGACGCCGAATCGGGAATGCTGGCGCGGACGTTGAGGAAGGAGATCGGCTGCCCGGTGGTGTTCGTCCACTGCACCGACTGGCCCGTGTCGCCCAGGTGGACATAGGAATGGCCCGAGGCCTCCAGGGCGGCGCTTGAATACTGCGTCGTCGGCGCCGAGGTCAGCGACCGGACGGCCGCACCCCCGCCCGTCGTTCCCGCCTCGGCCTCGTAGACCGAGAACGGCGTCGTCGCACCCACCGCCGCGCTCGCTGCCGCGTGCGCCTTGGACGGCAGCGCCGCCTGTGCGGCAGCGGCAGGTAACACGGACACGCACATCGCGCCGACCGCGGCGACGGCGGCCACCGCCAGTCGCCGGGGTCTGGAGATCGTCAGCATCTGAGGCTCCTTCACGGAGTGGGGGGAAACCGGCGCCCCGACCGTACAGAGCCCTCATCCACCCCGCTAGATTCCGACGAGGGAAAGAATTAATCTCCCAAGTCGCTGCAAGGTTCTTTCCTTTGAATGCAAATCCTGGATGACGGGAACGGCCGGTGATCGCGGAGCGGGCGTCTCGGGCTCCGGCACCTCCCGGCGGCCCGCCGGGGCGGCAGACGGGGCAGGGTGCGGCCGGGTGTTCGGTGTCCGCCGGGTGGTACGTCCATGGCCGACCTTCCGGCGGAGGTCCGGCGTACCGTACGGTGCGGATGCAGCACCGCTCCGGCCGAGCCGGGCGGGGCGGGAGAGGGAGTATGAGCGAGCAGTCCAGCGGTCACAGCGCTGTTGCGGACGCCGGGACGCCGACCGGCGAGATGGTGGTGGTCGAGGACCTGCGCCGCACGTACGGCAGCGGCGACACCGCCGTCCACGCCCTGCGCGGTGTCTCCTTCAGCGTGGCGCGCGGCGAACTCGTCGCCCTCAGAGGTCGTTCCGGCTCCGGCAAGACCACCGTGCTCAACCTGGTCGGTGGCCTCGACACGCCGGACGGCGGCCGGATCGTCCTGGACGGCACCGACCTGGCCGGCCTCGGCGACGACGACCTGCTGGCGCTGCGCCGCGACCGCATCGGCTTCGTCTTCCAGTCCTTCGGCCTCATCCCGATTCTGACCGCCGCCGAGAACGTCGGGGTCCCGTTGCGCCTGCGGAAGGTCCCGGCCCGCGACCGCGAAGCCCGCGTCGGCCTTCTGCTCTCCCTTGTCGGCCTCTCCGACCACGCCGACCAGCGTCCGGGCGAGCTGTCCGGCGGCCAGCAGCAGCGGGTCGCGATCGCCCGCGCGCTCGCCAACAACCCGGCCCTGATCATCGCCGACGAACCCACCGGCCAGCTCGACGCCGACACCGGTCTCACCGTGATGGACCTGCTGCGTGCCGTCGTCCGCAGCGAATCCGTCACCGCCCTCGTCGCCACCCACGACACGCAACTCCTCGCGCTGGCCGACCGCGTGCTCGAACTCCGCGACGGCCGCATCGTCGAGGACAGCTGACGGCACCGCCCGCGGACCGGCGGCGGGAGCCTACGCCGGGCAGCGACGGCGGCGTCCGCGTGCGGAACGCCCTGGACGGCGAGTACCTGACACGGACTTCCGCATTACCCTGGCGGCTGTCCGACAGTGTCATCCGCAGACTTCACCTCCTCGGGGGACCGCGTGGCAGTTCACCAACAGGCGACCGGGGTACCGGACTTGGACGAGCTGCGCCGGCGGGCCGCCGCGGCCGCCGTTCCGCGGCGCGAGGAGGGGCTGGTCGTCTGCGAGAACCTGGTGCGGATCTACCAGACCGAGGGCGTCGAGGTGCAGGCCCTCCAGGGCCTCGACCTGGCCGTGGCCCAGGGCGAGACTGCGACCAGGACAGCTTGCCCCGCAGTTCGTTGGACTCCTTGATGGCCGTGCGGAACGAGAAGCCCTCGGCGATGATCGCGAAGACCAGCACGCCCACCGGCCAGTACCAGTGCTCCACTTCGTGCGGGTGGCTGATCTTCTCGTAGCCCTCGTAGATGGCGAACATGCCGCCGACCGAGAAGAGGACGATGGAGACCAGGAAGGCGTAGATGTACCGCTCACGGCCGTAGCCGAAGGGGTGTTGCGGGGTCGCCTCGCGCTGGGCCTTCTTGCCGCCGATGAGCAGCAGGAACTGGTTGCCGGAGTCGGCGACCGAGTGCACGCCCTCGGCGAGCATCGACGAGGAGCCGCTGAACGCGAACGCCACGAACTTCGCTACCGCGATCGCGAGGTTGGCGCCGAGTGCCGCCACGATCGCCCTGGTGCCGCCTGACGCGCTCATGTGTCCGCGATGTCCCTTCTCGCCGTCTTCCGTCTACGCCGTCCAGGCGTGCGCTCGTCTTTACCCGTGCTTTGCCGGATGGGTCATTCTTGCAGCCCTGCCCGGGAACGGCTCGTCAGGTATCCACAATCCCGGTACGACAATCAGACCCATCCGGAACCACGGACCCCTCAGACGATCACCGTCGCACGGAAGACCGTGCCCGCGCCCGAGACCTCGGCCTTTTCGCCCGCGGGGACGAACACCGACTGCCCGGGGGTCAGGTCGTACTCGCCCGCCCGGACCGCGCCGGCCGTGCAGAGCAGGATCTGCGGGGTCGGCAGGGTCAGGTCGTGGGCCGTGGTGCCCTCGGGCAGGACGTACCGGGAGAGCCGGAACTCGTCGATCGGCGTCTCGTACACCTCCTCGCCGTCCGGGGCGGCCTCCGGGCGCAGCACGCCGGCGTCGCGGGCCTCGAAGCGGACGACGCGCAGGAGTTCGGGGACGTCGACGTGCTTGGGGGTCAGGCCGCAGCGCAGCACGTTGTCGGAGTTGGCCATGATCTCGACGCCGAGGCCGCTGAGGTAGGCGTGCGGGATGCCGGCGCCGAGGAAGAGGGCCTCGCCGGGCTGGAGACGGACGTGGTTGAGGAGCATCGAGGCGATCACGCCGGCGTCGCCCGGGAAGTGGTGGGCGAGGTCGGCGTAGGGCGCGTGGTCGCCGCCGAGGCGGGTGCAGGCGGCGGCGGTCTCGGCGACCGTGCGGGCCATCTCCTCGCGGTCGGCGGTGAGGATCGCGGTGAGGACCTCGCGCAGGGCCGCTTCCTCGGGGTGGGCGCGCAGCAGGTCGACGTACGGCTTGAGGGAGTCGACGCCGAGGGCTTCGAGGAGTTCGGCGGCCTGCTCCGGGGCGCGGAAGCCGCACATGCCGTCGAACTCGGTGAGCGCGCAGATCAGTTCGGGCTTGTGGTTGGCGTCCTTGTAGTTGCGGTCCGGGGCGTCCAGCGGGATCCCGCGCCGCTCCTCGTCCTCGTAACCCTCCCTGGCCTGCTCCAGGTTGGGGTGCACCTGGAGGGAGAGCGGGGCGCCGGCCGCGAGGATCTTGAGCAGGAAGGGCAGCCGCGGGCCGAACTTGGCCACGGCCGCCTCGCCCAGCTCGGCCTTCGGGTTCGCGTCGATGACCTCGACCAGCGTGCCGCGCGCGGTGCGCGAAGGGGCGCCCGGGTGCGCGCCCATCCACATCTCCGCCTGCGGCTCGCCGCTCGGCTCGACCCCGAGCAGCTTCGGGATGGCGGTCGGGGAACCCCAGGCGTAGGGGCGGGTGGTGTTGTCGAGGCGGTCCATGACTTCTCTCTGCCGGTTCTCTCTGCGTACGGGGCGATCAGCGAACAGGGTCGCGTGGAGACGTGGGGCGCGTCGTACGACGGTGTACGACGACCCGCGGCGGGTCCACGACGGGTCCACGACCGCGAACGCCGGTGTACGAGCGCGTACGCCGGTGCACGACGGACGTGTTCACCGCGTGTTCCCCCACCGGTTGGCCTCCGGTACGGCCCTCAGGCCGTCCCTCGTACCGCGGGCCCGGTGTCGGTGTCCACCTCAGGCCCCCGAAGCGAGCGCAAGGTAAACGGCAGCGAAATCCGTGACGGCGATCAGTTCCGCGAGGGTCTCCAGCTCGTCGCCCTCCTCGGGCTCCAGCTCGCTGACCGGGGTGTCGTGGCCGAGGGCGAGCTCGCGGGCGGCGGGCGCGGCGGTGAGTCCGCCGAGGGGGCGGTCGCGCAGCAGCACCACGTGCGCGTGCAGCGCGGGGGCCTCCTCCACGCGGTCGCGGAAGAAGTCGTCGGGGTCGGCGCTGGCGGCGAGCGGGCCGGCGAGCAGGGCGTGGTGGGCCGCCAGGGCCTCGGGGAGTTCGGCGACGAGGGCGGGGCGGCCGGCCAGTTCGGCGAGGGCGGCGGCGAAGCGGCGGCCGGCGGGGCCGGCCGAGACGCCCTCCGTCCAGATCACCGGGAGCGCGTCGGCGAGATCCGAGGCGAGGGTCTTGGCGGGGTTGCTGTAGGTCACGATGGCCGGGCCGCAGCGCTCGGCGACGCGGTCGAGGCGGTCGGCGACCTTCTCCAGGTCCTCCGGCGGGGCGGTGACCAGGCCGATGCGGTCGAGAAGCACCAGCAGCGGGGTGAGCAGCGCCCACAGGACGCCCGGGGAGGAACCGGCGAGCGGCTCGCCCTGGTCGTACGGAGCCGTCGCCATCGGTACGAACATGCCGTGGGCGCCGGCCACCGCCTCGGCGAGCGGGGTCTCGGCGGGGGCCACGGCGGCAACCGAGCAGCCGCGCCGGTAGGCCTGGTCGGCGAGGAGGGAAAGGCTGGGTTCGGCGCCGTCCGGGGTGGCGATCAGCAGCAGGTCGACGGAGCCGGCCCAGCCGGGCAGTTCCCAGCGCAGGGCGCCGGCGGCCGGGGCGACGCCGGAGGGGGCCAACCGGATGACGGGGCTGCCGGGGCCGGCCAGCGAGCCGAGGAGGTCGGCTGCGTGGGTGGCGGCGACGCCGGGGCCCACGATCAGGACGGCGCGCGGGCGGCCGTCCGGCTTCAGCTCCTGGACACCTGCCTCGATGGCGTGCCGGGCCGCGGTACGGACGCGGGCGCCGGCCTCGGCCGCGCCGCGCAGCAGACCTCGGCGGTCGGCCTCGGCGAGGCCCTCCGGGGTGTCGAGCAGCGATTCGTCGAGCATGGGAGCGGCCTCCGGTTGCCGGGGTCCTGGTGCGGTGCGGTTGTGGTCGCGGTCGTGCTGCTTACGCGGGGCGGCGGGCCTCGTCGACGAGGAGGACGGGGATGCCGTCGCGGACGGGGTACGCCAGGCCGCAGTCCTGGCCGGTGCAGATCAGCTCGGCGTCCTGCTCCTTGAGGGGGGCGTGGCAGGCCGGGCAGGCGAGGATCTCCAGAAGGCCGGCTTCGAGCGGCATGGGGTTTCCCTTCGGGGATTCGGGGATTCGGGGATGCGGGGACTCGGGGAGTGGGATGTTCGCGTGCGGTCAGATTACCGCCGCCGGGGTGGGCGGGGCCGTTTGCCGCCGCCCGGGTGGGCAGGGCCGGCCTCAGCCCCTGATGATCGCCAGTACCTCGTCCCGTACCTTCGTCATCGTCGCCTCGTCCCTGGCTTCCGCGTTCAGGCGCAGCAGCGGTTCCGTGTTGGACGGGCGGACGTTGAACCACCAGTCGGCGGCGGTGACGGTGAGCCCGTCCAGGTCGTCCAGAGTGGTGTCGTCGCGGTCCCCGTAGGTCGCGCGGATGTCCGCGAGGCTGGCCTGCTGGTCGGCGACCGTGGAGTTGATCTCGCCGGAGCCGACATAACGGTCGTACTGGGCGACGAGGGAGGACAGCGGGCCGGTCTGACCGCCGAGGGCGGCGAGGACGTGCAGGGCGGCCAGCATGCCCGTGTCCGCGTTCCAGAAGTCCTTGAAGTAGTAGTGGGCCGAGTGCTCACCGCCGAAGATCGCGCCGGCCCTCGCCATCTCGGCCTTGATGAACGAATGGCCGACGCGGGTGCGGACCGGCGTGCCGCCGTTCTCCCGGACCACCTCGGGGACGGTCCAGGACGTGATCAGGTTGTGGATGACCGTGCCCTTGCCGCCGTTCCGGGCGAGTTCGCGGGCGGCGACGAGGGCGGTGATCGCCGACGGGGAGACCGGCTCGCCGCGCTCGTCCACGACGAAGCAGCGGTCGGCGTCGCCGTCGAAGGCCAGGCCGAGGTCGGCCGACTCCTCGCGGACGCGCTGCTGGAGGTCCACGATGTTGGCGGGGTCGAGCGGGTTGGCCTCGTGGTTCGGGAAGGTGCCGTCCAGCTCGAAGTACATCGGGACCAGGGTCAGGGGCAGGCCCTCGAAGACGGTCGGGACCGTGTGGCCGCCCATGCCGTTGCCCGCGTCGACCACGACCTTCAGGGGGCGGATGGAGGTCAGGTCCACGAGCGAGCGCAGATGGGCCGCGTAGTCCGTCAACGTCTCGCGCGAGGTGATGGTTCCGGGCGTGGCGGCCGGCTCCGGGGCGCCCTCCTCCGACCAGCGCTCCGCGAGCTCCCGGATGTCCGTCAGGCCGGTGTCCTGGCCCACCGGGGCGGCTCCCGCGCGGCACATCTTGATGCCGTTGTACTGCGCCGGGTTGTGCGAGGCCGTGAACATCGCGCCGGGCAGGCCGAGTGCGCCCGAGGCGTAGTACAGCTGGTCGGTCGAGCAGAGGCCGATCTCGGTCACGTCGACGCCGCGGGCCGCCGCGCCGCGCGCGAAGGCGCGGGACAGGCCGGGCGAGGAGGGCCGCATGTCGTGGCCGACGACGATCGCGGCGGCGCCGGTCACCTGTACGAACGCGGCGCCGAACAGCTCGGCGAGCGCCTCGTCCCACTGGTCCGGAACCACCCCGCGCACGTCGTACGCCTTGACGATCTGCGACAGATCAGCAACCACGGGCCAACCCTCCTGAAGTCCTATCGGTCGCCCCAAACTACCTGCCCCGGGTGAGGCGCGGACGCGGGATCCACCGGCGGATCCCCGACGGACTCCCGGCGCGGACTCCCGGCGGACTCCCGGCGGACTCGCAGCGCGCTCCCGTCCGTGATCTGCGGCGATCTACGCCGATCGCATACGACCCCATGTGATCCCATGTGATCCACCACGGTCAGACACGGTCAGTCCCGTGCAGCCGGTCCGCGCAGCCGGTCACGCCCGCCCGGTCAGCACCGCCAGTCCCGTGCAGCCGCCCCCACACAGCCAGTCCCACACAGCCAGGCCCACGCAGCCGCTCCCAACAGCCAGTCCCGCGCCGCCCGTCACGGCAGCATCCACCCCAGGACCGGCGAGCTCTGCCCCGCCACGATCAGGCACATCACCAGCAGCAGCCCGAGGCTCCACGGGAGCACCCTGCGCAGCAGGTCCCCCTCCCGCCCCTCCAGGCCGACCGCCGCGCAGGCGATCGTGAGGTTCTGCGGGGAGATCATCTTGCCGAGCACGCCGCCGGAGCTGTTGGCGGCCGCCAGGAGTTCCGGCGAGAGTCCCGACTCGTGCGCGGCACTCACCTGAAGGGCGCCGAAGAGCGCGTTGGCCGAGGTGTCGGAGCCGGAGACCGCGACGCCGAACCAGCCGAGGACCGGCGACAGGAAGGCGAGGCCCGCACCGGCCGCCGCCACGAACTGGCCGATGGTGGCCGCCTGTCCGGAGAGGTTCATGACGTAGGCGAGGGCGAGGACGGAGGTCACGGTGAGGATCGCGAACCTCAACTCCCTTACCGTCGCCGCCCACTCCGCGACCGCCACGCGCGCGTGCACGCGCAGGACGGCGGCCGTGGCGATGCCGGCGAGCAGGACGAGGGTGCCGCCGGTCGACACCACCGGCCAGGTGAAGAGATTCCCGCCGACCGGTTGGCCGTTCGGGTTGACGACGTCCAGGAAAGGCCAGTCGTAGACCTGGTTCGCCTGTGCCAGCCAGTCCTTGACGGGCGGGATCTGGGCGACGGAGAAGACGACGACGATGAGGGCGTACGGGGCGTAGGCGCGCAGGACTTCGGGGCGCGGGTCGGGTTCGTCGAGGTCCGCGCTGCGGGCGCCGGTGAGTACGGCCGCACGCACCTCCTCGGCGGCGGGCACGCGCGCGTGCGGTACGGCGACCAGGGCGGCCGCGCCGGCCAGCGCGGCGCAGATGTCGGCGAGTTGGGCGGAGACATAGTTGGACGCGGCGAACTGGGCGGCGGCGAAGGCGATTCCGCATGCCAGGGCGGGCACCCAGGTCTCGCGGAGCCCGCGCCTGCCGTCGACGAGGCCGACCAGCACCAGGGGCACCACCAGGGCCAGCAGCGGGGTCTGACGGCCCACCACGGAGGCCACCGAGTCCAGTGGCAGTCCGGTGACCTGGGCGAGTGTGACCACGGGCGTGCCCATCGCGCCGAAGGCGACCGGGGCGGTGTTGGCGACCAGGGCGAGCACGGCCGCGCGTACCGGGTCGAAGCCGAGGGCGACGAGCATGACCGAGCAGATCGCGACCGGGGCGCCGAATCCGGCCAGCGCCTCCAGGAGGGCGCCGAAGCAGAAGGCGATCACCAGGGCCTGGATGCGCGGGTCGTCGGAGAGTCGCCCGAACGAGCGGCGCAGGATGTCGAAGTGCCGGGTGCGGACCGTCATCCGGTACACCCACAGGGCGTTGACGACGATCCACAGGATGGGGAACAGGCCGAACGCGGCGCCCTGGGCGGCGCCGGAGAGTGTCTGGCCGAGCGGCATGCCGTAGGCGAGGCAGGCGACGAGTACGGCCGCCACAAGGCCCGTCAGGCCCGCGAGGTGGGCCTTCACCCGGACACCGCCGAGCAGGATCAGGACGATCACCAGGGGCAGGGCGGCCACCAGGGCGGACAGGCCCAGGGAGTCGGCGAGGGGTTCCAGTTCCTGGACGTACACGGGCGCCTCCCCGGATTCCGGCATGCGGAAAGCGATTTCCCGCCGGTCATCCGGAATGGTCGTGTCCGCGACAACGACACGTCAATGGGTGTGCAGCACCGAACAGGACGGAGCGGGCAGGACCCGACGATGAGGAGCCGGAGGAAACCCGGGGTGACCAGGCAGGGAACGGCTCAGTTGTCCGGTGACCGCAGCACCCGCAGATGGCCGCGCCGGGCGACCTCCATCGGGTCCGCGCCGCGTCCGCCGCCCGCCTCGGCCGCCCGCTCCTGGGGACGGGCCGCCTCGCGCACCGCGTTGGCGAGCGCTTCCAGGTCGTCCCCGCTGGGACGGGCCGGGGCGGAGCCGTCGATGAGCCGGACGACCTCCCAGCCGCGCGGGGCGGTGAGGCGCTCGGAGTGCTCGGCGCACAGGTCGTAGCAGTGGGGTTCGGCGTAGGTGGCGAGCGGGCCGAGGACCGCGGTCGAGTCGGCGTAGACGTACGTCAGCGTCGCGACGGCGGGTCGGCCGCAGGCGGTTCGCGAACAGCGACGTACAGGGCTCACGACGTTGGACGGTACCGCACTCTTGAGCGGGCCGCGACGACTCTCCCCCAGGTCACTCCACCGTGTCGTGTTGTGAAACGCCCCACACACCCCTTCGGACACGCCTCGCTGACCTGCGTGGACGGCACCGTCCAGGATCTCGGACACTATCGCATCCGGTCATGATTCGGTACAAACACCGTCAATTGCCTTGAGCTCGTCGGTCTTGTGGAGATACGGAAACGAGCCCAACCTTGGCTGGAATGGTCATCCTCCGACATGTCGCCCCGGGCGGTGTCGAGGTGCGGGGCGGCGCGCCCGGAGCCCGCGAGGACTACGCTTCACCAGTGATGGACAACCGTGTACCACCCCGTGCCGCCGGCCCCGGGCCCCGTCGACGCGATCGCCACGGTCGGGGCATGCGCGGGCCGATCGCGCCACCTCAGGTGCCGCTGGCCGCGAGCCGCGCCGACGTGTTCGCGGACTTGGTGCAGGACTCCGTGGAGCGCCTGGAGCGGCGCTGGCCACAGCTGGCCGACATTGATTTCCTGGTCCTCGAAGTGCCCCGGCTCCAGGACCGGCACGACGAGAGCTGGAGCGACGAGGCGGTGCCGCTGGGCGGGATCATCCCCGCGCGCGAGGGACGCCGGGCACGCGTGGTCGTCTACCGGCGGCCGGTCGAGATCCGCACCAAGGGCCGCGACGAACGGGCCGCGCTGGTGCACGAGATCGTCGTGGAACAGGTCGCCGAACTGCTCGGCCTCACCCCGGAGACGGTGGACCCCCGCTACGGCGAGGAGTGAGCGGGGGTCCCTTCGGCACGGGCCGGCGGCGGAGCCTACTTCTGCAGCACCGACACGTCCTGGTCCGCCTCCGGTACGGCCACCGTGCCACGGTCGTCGGGGAGGGTCTGGATCGTGAAGCCCGGGATGCCGTCCTCGGTGGCCGCCAGGGTGCGGGCGCCGTAGACCGGGGCGCCGGAGATCGGCTCCACGGTCAGCGCGTAGGTGCCCTTCAGGCCGGAGGGGGCCGGAGCGTCGACGTCCTGGGTGGTGCCGGACTTGATCGTGAACGTCTTGGACACCGCCTTGCCGCCGCCGCTGCCCGCTGACGCCGTGACCTTGACCTGGGCGGTGCCGGTGGGGGCGGTCAGGGAGAGGGTGGTGCCCTTGCCGCTGTTGTCGGCGGACGTCGCGCGGGTGCCGACCGGCGCGGTCGCCGGGATGTACGCGGTCTCCTGCTTGCCGCCCTTGCCGCGGGTGACACGCAGTGCGGCCACCACCGGGACGGACTGGTCGGTGGGCGTGAGGACCAGCGAACCCGCCTCGCCGCGGGTGACGTCGCCGAGGTCGGCCGCGGTGGTCATGCCCGCCTTCACGTGCAGCGTCTCGTTGCCGGCCGGGGTGATCAGGCCGTCCGGGGAGGCGAGGCGCACCTTCAGGTCGGCGTCGGAGTCACCGTCGGTGAAGGCGATCAGCCGGACGTCCGTCGCGTCCTTGGGGATGCCCGGCAGCACCAGGCTGCCCGCGGGGTCGGCGGAGGCGGCCAGCCAGTCGCCGCCGGTCTTGTCGTCCAGGGCCTGCACACTCGCGCCGACCCGCCCGCTGCGCACGTTCACATGCACGGTCAGGTCGGTCTGCTTCTCGTCGCTGAGCGTGGACAGCAGGACCGGCTCGCCGGCGTGCGGCGCGACCGTGATGCCCTCCCCCACCGTGGACTTGAGCTGGCCGTCCTTGCCGTACAGCTCGATGTCGACCACGGCGGCACTGTCGTCGGGGTTGGTGAGGTGCACGTAGTCGGTGCGGCCCGAGGCGGTGCTGGCGCCGGGGAACCAGAAGTCGGTGTCGGCCGCCGTGCAGTTGACCCCCTGGAGGCCGCGTCCGGTGCCCGCGGCGACCTCGGTGGTCTCCTGGACGGTCCAGCCGGGGGCGTACCTGCCCTCGGCGGTGCCGACGTAGGCGGGCCCGTCGGAACCGGAGGTGTCCCCGGTGGCCGGGGTGCCGGGCGCCTTCGGGGTGAGGACGGGCTTGGACGCCTTCTTCTTGCCGCTCGTCCCGTCCGCCGACTGCTCGGTGGCCGCCTGGAGTTCGGCCTTGCCGTCGCTCGTGGTGCCCTTGGTGACGGGCGTGAACGACGTGTACGAGGTGTCGGCGATGTCGGACAGGCTGGGCGCCGGGCACAGCAGGCTGGTGCGCTCCACGGGCAGCTGGGCGGCCGCCTCGGCGGTGTGCGCGGGTGCGGCGGCCGGCGGGTTGAGCGCGGCGAACCCGGTGACCGCCGCGAGGGCGGCCGTACCGGCGAACAGGGACAGGGTGGTGCGGTTCACTGCTGGCTCCCGTCGTGGTGCTCGCCGCCGGTGCCGTGCTGGTGCTGGGCGGCCGGGTCATAGGCGGGGTCGTAGCCCTGCTGGTACGTCGGGTCGTACGCCGGCTGTCCCTGCTGTCCGCCGTAGGCGTACGGGTCGTACTGGCCGGTCTGGTACGGGTCGTACGTCTGCTGGTCGTAGCCGCCCGTCTGGTACTGGCCGGTGTCCTGGTACTGGCCGGCGTAGCCGGGCTGGTAGCCGTCCGCCGCCGGGTAGGAGGCCGGGTCCCACTCGTCGTAGGACGCCTGCTGCGGAACCGCGACCGGGGGTTGTTCCTCCCCCTCGGCCGGGAAGTCTCCGCCGGTCTCCGCGGTCGCCGCCTCCTCGGACTCCGCCTGGGCGCGCAGCCGGCGGGCGCGGCGGCCCTCGCCCTCGACGGGCTGGGCGGGGATCGTCTCCTCCTCGGGGAGGTCGTCGTCGACGTCGCGGCGGCGGCCGGGCAGGGCGAGGACGACCAGGACGACGGCGAGCGCGCCCTGGACCCACAGCCAGACGGTGTGGGTGAAGGGGGTGTCGTAGGTGACGTCCAGCTTTCCGCCGGAGGCGGGGAGTTCGAAGCCCTGGGCCCAGCCGTCGACCGTGGTGCGGGTCAGCGGCTTGCCGTCCAGGGTGGCCGTCCAGCCCGGTGCGGCCGAGTCGGCCAGGCGCAGGATGCGGCCGTCGGCGCCGGTCGGGACGGTGGTGTGGATGTCGACCGGGCCGGCGGCGACGGAGCCGGGGGTGCCCGAGCCGTTCGCGGAGATGATGGCCGCGCGGGAGACCTGCTGGTCGACGCGCCACAGGGCGCTGCCGTTCTGCTGGCTGAGCCGGGACAGGCCGGGCGTGGCGTCCAGCACGCGCGTGAGGTCACGCGGCGCGCCCTTGTGGACGAGGACGTAGCGCACCGCGAACCCGCCGAGCTGGTCGGCCTGGTCGGCGCCGGAGCCGGCGACCAGGTTGGCGACGACCTTGTCGAGCTTGGCGTTCTCGCCGTCGGCGGCGGTCACCTCGGCGTCTCCCATGCGGGCGCCGGAGCCGCGCACCAGCATGTAGTCCACGCGCGCGGTGCTGTCGCTGTCGAGGACGAGGGTGCGGACCTGGTCGGTGGTGGAGCTGTCCTCGGCGACGAACGCGGGCACCTGGGTGGCGTCCCGCCTCTCGACCGGGCCGTCGGCGCCGGCGATCATCCAGCCGGCGGCCAGGAGCAGCGGGCCCGCGGCCGAGGCGAAGGCGATCAGCGCGGCCACCGGCTGGCGCCAGCCGAAGCTCTGCTCGGCGACACGCGAGCGTGCCCCGTCGGCGCCGAGCGCGGCGGCGGACACGATCGCGATGCCGTAGACGAGCGTCGCCGGGCCCGCCCAGGCCGACTTGTTGGACAGGACCGCGAAGACCAGGCCGACCAGGGCGACCGCCCAGGCGGCGCGGACGGCCGACTGGCGCTCGGAGCGCAGCAGGGCGGCCAGCGCGGCCAGGACGATGCCGATGAGCATCAGCCCGTCGACCGTGCCGGGGCCGCCCGGGCTGGCGCCGAGCAGGTCGAGGGCGGAGGCTGCCGAGGCGCCGTACTCCAGTCCGGCCTCCTTGAAGAAGCCGAACGGCAGCAGGGTCAGCGACCAGGGGGCGAGGACCAGCAGCGGGGTGCCGAGCTGGGTCAGCAGCCGCAGGCCGGAGGCGACCAGGTCGGAGCGGCGGACGGCGAGCACGACGACGCCGAGGACCAGGGCGATCGGCCAGACGATCGGCGTGAACGCGGTGGTGATGGTCAGCAGCAGCGCGTACGCCCAGGTGGCACGCCAGCTGCCGCGCCCGCCCGAGGCGTGGGTGAGGCCGCTGGCGGCGATGCCCGCGCGGGCGATCAGCGGCAGCAGGATGGCGAGGACGGCGGTGCCGATACGGCCGCCCGCGAGCGCGCCGGTGGCGGCGGGCAGGAAGGCGTAGGCGATGGCCGCCCAGGCGCGCAGCAGGCGGGAGGTGACCAGCGGCCGGGAGGCGAAGTAGGCGGTGAATCCGGCCAGCGGCACCGAGGCGACCAGCAGCACGGTCACCGCGAACCCGGTCGAGCCGAACAGCACCGAGGCCAGCGAGGCGACGATCGCGAGATACGGCGGGGCGGCCGGGGTGCCACCGGCGCCGACCGCGTGCCAGGCGTCCAGGTAACGGGACCACAGCTCGCCCGCGGTGCCCGGGGCGGGCAGCAGGGCACCGCCCGCGAGCGCGCCGCTGCCGAGCAGTGCGCGGCAGGCGATCAGCGAGAACAGCAGCAGCACCAGGAAGAGCACCGGGCCCGGTTTGCGGGCGATGCGCTTGACGCGGGCGAACTGCTCGATCTCCAGGAACTCGGCGTCGTCGCCGCCGGGCCCGGACTCGACCGCGCCGCCGTGCCGGCCGGCCGCGGACAGCTCCTCGTCGGCGCCGAAGAAGTTGCCCGCGACCTGCTCGACGGTGGCCCGCACGGTCGCGCCGGGCGGCGGGAACAGCGGGCGCAGCTCGCCCTTGTCGAGCTGGGAGGGGCCGCGCCTGCGCCGCCCGGCGATGATCCGCTCGGGCCGCAGCAGGGTGCCCAGCAGGCCGCGGATCTCGTCGAGGGCCTGTCCGGGGACCTTGCCGACGAGGTTGGCGACCGTGCGCAGCAGGGTGCCGAGGACCAGCCGCAGCATGATCCAGGGCAGTGCGGCCGTACGGGAGTTGACGAGCAGGGTGTAGACGGCGCCGGCCTTGTCGACCTTGTGCGGGGAGGCGGTGGTGCGGCCCGCGCAGTCGACGGCGCGGCGCTCGCGGGAGGCGGCCTCGGCGTGCCGTACGACGGCCTCGGGGGCGATCAGGACGCGGTGGCCGGCGTTGTGCGCGCGCCAGCACAGGTCGACGTCGTCGCGCATCAGGGGGAGCCGGCGGTCGAAGCCGCCGAGTTCCTCGAAGACGTCGCGGCGGATCAGCATGCCGGCGGTGGAGACGGAGAGCACGGGCCGGACGTGGTCGTGCTGTCCCTGGTCCTGCTCACGGCGGTCCAGGCCGGTCCAGCGGCGGCCGGAGTGGGCGATGGTGACGCCGACCTCCAGCAGCTGCCGGCGGTCGTACCAGCCGCGCAGCTTGGGGCCGACGACCGCCACGTCGTCGCGGCCCAGCTCCATCTCGTTGTCGACGACCCGGAGCAGCTGGGCCAGGGCGTCGGGTTCCGGGGCGCAGTCGTCGTGCAGCAGCCACAGCCACTGGACGGGTTCGCCGTACGGCAGCTCGGGCATGTCGTAGGCGTCGTCGCGCCACTGGCGGGTGACCGGGTCCCAGCCGCTGGGCCGCTTCAGGTACGGCAGGTCGTCCGGGGTGAGGACGGGCGCGGTGCGGGTCGCCTCCTCGACGGCCTGGCCGAAGCCGGTGCGGCGGGCCAGGTGCAGGACGTTGGCGTCGCCGAGGGACTCGGTGAGCAGCCGGGCGGAGTCGTCCGCGCTGCCGGTGTCGGCGGCCACCGCGTACTGGGCGGGGCGCTCCTGGCCGAGCAGCCCGGCGAGCGCGTCGGGCAGCCAGCGGGCGCCGTCGTGGGAGACGAGGACCGCGGTCACCACATGACGCGGGAACTCGGGTGTGCGGGTCGGGTCGGACACCGCTGGGGCACCCGTTGGCTGGGCTGCCTGGTGGCTGTGGACGGACATCGAGGTACAGGCCCCGGTTCGATGGACTGCGGTGGACTCCTGCGCCCGCTGGTGGCGGCGAGGCGTCTCGGACGAGCGCCCACACTATCGGCTGGGCATGTCGACGGCCCGCCCCCTGTGGACAACCCACGGGTGACGGGCCGTTCGCGCAGCTCAGTTCTGTGCGTCGGGTGGACGCCCGGTTCGCACCGCGGTCCCGTTCTCAGACGGCGGCCTTCTTCAGGCGGCGGCGTTCCCGCTCGGAGAGTCCGCCCCAGATACCGAACCGCTCGTCGTTGGCGAGGGCGTACTCGAGGCACTCGGAGCGCACCTCGCAGGCGAGGCAGACCTTCTTGGCCTCTCTGGTGGAGCCGCCCTTCTCGGGGAAGAAGGACTCGGGGTCGGTCTGGGCGCACAGCGCGCGCTCCTGCCAGCCGAGTTCCTCGTCCGCGTCGTCGACCAGCAGTTGCTGCACCAGCTCGGTCATGTGCGCCCCTCGTCTGTCTTTCACGTCCCCGTGCCTGGCCGTTACCGATTTCGGCTGAACGACACGAGTGAAATTACAAGTGTGCTGCTCCGGGCGAGTCAAGCCGAGATCTGCTATTGAGCCCGTTATTCACTCTGCGGAACCAAGGCCGAGCGGAAAGTGTTCAAATCGCCATAAACCTTGACATGCAGACGAGGCCCACGAGGACCCCCGACCCCATACAGACCTTGTACGGAGAAGGACGCCCAGATGTTCGATCGCGTTCCGCAGTGACACGCGCGCCCAGTTGTGCGCCATGTGTCCCGGGTGCTTGCTGAACAAACCTTTCGGCAGAGAGATGAACCGGATGAGGTGAAACATGTCCCACATACCGGGCGCCGAGTTGACACTGCGGGTGTGAACCGATGTCCTAGTGGGCATGCTCGCGAACTTGGCATTCACCTCGACCCGCACCGCCGGGTCCCACGGTGCTGCCCGCGCTCGCTGTAGCTGTTGCTGTTCCAGCTGTTGAGCCGTAGCCGTATCCCGCCGCTCCAGCTGCAGACCGAGTCCCCAGGGCTCGGTTTTCGCCTTCCGTTCCCCGCTGACCTTCTTCACTGAGGAACCACCGCACCCCATGAACAGCGACAACGACCTGCAGATCGCCGGCGACATCCTCGAGGTCCCCCACCTTCTGCAGCCCCCGCGCGAGCACCCGGTCACCGTGGCCGAGTTCGCCGGCCTGGCCCGCACGATCGCCGCCGACCGCGCGCAGTGGGAACACCTCGTGCGGTACGACGCCACCACGCGCTGGTACCACCGGCTGCGCACCGGCCCCGGCTACGAGGTGTGGCTGCTGTCCTGGGTGCCCGGTCAGGGCAGCGGGTCGCACGACCACGGCCGCTCCTCCGGTGTGCTGACCGTCCTGGAGGGCACGCTCACCGAACGCACCGGGCGCGGCACGCGCGCGCTGGCCGCCGGCGCACAACGGGTCTTCGCGCCGGGGTACGTGCACGAGGTGGTGAACGACGCGCTGGAGCCCGCGGTGAGCCTGCACGTCTACTACCCGGGCCTCACCGAGATGCCGATGCACACGGCGCAGAGCTGCGCGGCGCGACCCGTGACTGCGTGACGCGTTGTCGGACCCGCCTGCAAGACTTGGCCCATGCGCATTGTGGTTCTGGCAGGCGGCATCGGCGGTGCCCGGTTCCTGCGCGGTCTGAAGCAGGCCGTGCCGGACGCCGACGTGACCGTCATCGGCAACACCGGGGACGACATCCACCTCTTCGGGCTGAAGGTCTGCCCGGACCTCGACACGGTGATGTACACCCTGGGCGGCGGCATCAACGAGGAGCAGGGCTGGGGGCGGGCCGACGAGACCTTCCACCTCAAGGAGGAGCTCGCCGCCTACGGCATCGGGCCCGACTGGTTCGGGCTGGGCGACCGGGACTTCGCGACGCACATCGTGCGCACCCAGATGCTGGGCGCCGGCTATCCGCTCAGCGCGGTGACCGAGGCGCTGTGCGACCGCTGGAAGCCGGGCGTGCGGCTCATCCCGATGACCGACGACCGGGTCGAGACCCATGTGGCCGTCGAGGTCGACGGCGAGCGCAAGGCCGTGCACTTCCAGGAGTACTGGGTGCGGCTGCGGGCGGGCGTGCCCGCCGAGGCGGTCGTCCCGGTCGGCGCCGAGCAGTCGAAGCCCGCGCCCGGCGTCCTGGAGGCCATCTCCGAAGCGGACGTGATCCTCTTCCCGCCGTCCAACCCGGTGGTCTCCGTCGGCACGATCCTCGCGGTGCCCGGCATCCGGGAGGCGATCGCGGACGCCGGGGTGCCGGTGGTGGGCCTCTCCCCCATCGTCGGGGACGCGCCGGTGCGCGGGATGGCCGACAAGGTGCTCGCGGCGGTGGGCGTGGAGTCGACGGCGGCGGCGGTCGCCGAGCACTACGGCTCGGGGCTGCTGGACGGCTGGCTCGTGGACACCGTGGACGCGGGCAGCGCGGCGCGTGTCGAGGAGGCCGGCATCCGCTGCCGGGCGGTACCGCTGATGATGACCGACCTGGAGGCGGCCGCGCAGATGGCGCGGGAAGCACTGGCACTCGCCGAGGAGGTGCGCGGGGCATGACCGACGTGACCGACGACGCGACCGGAGCGGCGGACCCGACCGGGGACGCGGTGCCCGGGTACCGGGTGTGGGCCCTGGCCGGGCTCCCCGAGGTCCAGCGGGGCGACGACCTGGCCAAGCTGATCGCCGCGGCCGGGCCGGGACTGGCCGACGGGGACGTGGTGATCGTCACGTCGAAGATCGTCTCCAAGGCGGAGGGACGGCTCGTCGAGGCGACCGACCGGGAGGCGGCGATCGACGCCGAGACCGTGCGGGTGGTGGCCCGGCGCGGGCCCCTGCGGATCGTGGAGAACCGGCAGGGGCTGATCATGGCGGCGGCGGGGGTGGACGCCTCCAACACCCCGTCCGGGACCGTGCTGTTGCTGCCCGAGGACCCCGACGCGTCCGCCCGCGCGATCCGCGCGGGGCTGCGCGACGCCCTCGGCGTCAACGTCGGGGTCGTCGTCACCGACACCTTCGGGCGCCCCTGGCGCGCCGGGCTCACGGACGTGACCATCGGCGCCGCCGGGGTGCAGGTACTGGACGATCTGCGCGGTGGCGTGGACGCGTACGGCAATCCGCTGGTCGCCACGGTCGTCGCCACGGCCGACGAACTGGCCGCCGCCGGCGATCTGGTGAAGGGCAAGGCGACGGGCCTGCCGGTGGCCGTGGTGCGCGGGCTCGCGCACGTCGTGACGGAGGCCGGGGACGAGGGCGAGAGCGCTCGGGCGCTGATCCGGGACGCCGCCACTGACATGTTCCGGCTCGGCACGTCCGAGGCGGTCCGGGAGGCCGTGGCGCTACGGCGGACGGTGCGGGCGTTCACCGACGATCCCGTGGACCCCGGGGCGGTACGGCGGGCGGTCGCCGCGGCCGTGACGGCGCCGGCGCCGCACCACACGACGCCGTGGCGGTTCGTGCTGCTGGAGTCGGAGGAGTCGCGCGCCCGGCTGCTCGACGCGATGCGGGACGCCTGGATCGCCGACCTGAGGAAGGACGGCAAGTCCGAGGAGTCCATCGCCAAGCGGGTTCGGCGCGGGGACGTGCTGCGGAACGCGCCGTACCTGGTGGTGCCCTGTCTGGTGATGGACGGTTCGCACACGTACGGAGACGCGCGGCGGGACGCGGCCGAGCGGGAGATGTTCGTGGTCGCGGCGGGGGCGGGCGTGCAGAACCTGCTGGTCGCGCTGGCCGGGGAGCAGCTGGGGTCGGCGTGGGTGTCGTCGACGATGTTCTGCCGGGACGTGGTGCGGGAGGTGCTGGCGCTTCCGGCGGGGTGGGATCCGATGGGGGCGGTGGCTGTGGGGAAGGCGGCGGAGGTGCCGCGGGCCAGGGCCGAGAGGGATCCCGAGGGCTTTATCGAGGTGCGGTGAGTTTCTACGCCTACGGTCCAAGGAGAGCAGGTGCACGGGCGAGTACGGGTTGAGTGTGGCTTGTCGCGCCCACGCGGCGGTAGCCGCATATCGAACACAGCCCCGCGCCCCTGAGGGGGCGCCTGGCACCTAGGATCTTTTGAGTGGCTGGTCGGTTTGCTCCTCGGTCCACCCGCGCGACTGTGCGGGGTGGGCAGGTTGTCGTGCCTGCTGGGGTGCCTCGGCAGGCCGCTGTACCCGGGCGCGTCCGGGTCTGGAAGCCGACCGGAGATCTTGATCTGGGGCTCGTGCTGGGGCCGCTCCGGCGGGGGCCCGGGGATCCGACGTTTCGGGCCGCCTCCGACGGGGCCGTGTGGCGGGCCAGTCTCACGCCTGGCGGGCCGGGGACGCTGCGGGTCGCCGCGTACGGCGGTGAGGTGCGCGGGGAGGCCTGGGGGGCCGGTGCCGAGTGGCTGCTGGAGCAGTTGCCGGAGATGCTCGGTTCCGCCGACGACCCGTCCCTCTTCGTGCCCCGGCACCGGGTTCTCGCCGCTGCCCGGCACCGGCGGCCGGGGTTGCGGCTGACGCGGACCGGGCTGGTGCTGGAGTCGTTGATTCCGTCGGTCCTGGAGCAGAAGGTCACGACCGACGAGGCGTACCGGGCCTGGCGGTTGCTGGTGCGGAGGTTCGGGGAGCGGGCGCCCGGCCCCGCCGGGGTGGGCGAGCGGCCGATGTGGGTGATGCCGGCGCCTCGGACCTGGGCGCTGATTCCCTCCTGGGAGTGGCACAAGGCCGGCGTCGACAACAAGCGGGCGTCGACGATTCTGCGGGCGGTACGGGTCGCCGCGCGGCTGGAGCAGGCCGTGGGGATGGCGGCGGAGGACGCGCAGGCGCGGTTGGAAGTGGTGCCGGGGGTGGGGCCCTGGACGTCCGCGGAGACCGTGCAGCGCAGTCATGGGGCGGCGGACGCGGTGACGGTCGGGGACCTGCATCTGCCGGGGATCGTGGGGTTCGCGCTGGCCGGGGACCGGCATGCCGACGACGAGGCGATGCTGCGGTTGCTCGAGCCGTATACGGGGCAGCGGCATCGGGCGGCTCGGTTGATCCTGCTGAGCGGGCAGGTGCCGAAGCGGCGGGCGCCGCGGATGCCGCGGGGGGACATCGGCCGGTTGTGAAGCGCCGGTGGGGGTGGATGGGGGTCGCTTACCGGCGCTTGCAGGGTGCCGCCTGCGCCCACCCGTGCCGCCCCAGCGGCACGACTGCCCGCAGCTTAGGAGAGACGGCGGGCGAAGCGCCCCGTCAGGGGCGCGGGGAACTGCGCGGCCAGCCCCCACGCACCCGCAGTCGGCGTACCTGCTCAGCCACCCCCTACTGGTCCGAGGAGAACCGCACCGCCCCCGCCGGGATCATCGCGTCGCACCACACCCGCGCACCCTCCCGCAGCTCGTTGTCGGCGCCGACGGTCGCACCGTCGCCGATCACCGTGCCGGTGAGGACCGCACGTTCGCCGACCCGGGCGCGGTTGCCGATCAGGGAGTCGGTGATGACCGCGCCGGGTTCGATCACGGCGCCCGGCAGGATCGTGGAGCCGAAGACGCGCGCGCCCTCCGCCACGAACGCGCCCTCGCCCACCACCGTGCCGCCCGTCAGCTTCGCGTCCGGCGCGACCCGTGCCGTGGGCAGGATCAGGCGGTCACCGCAGCGGCCGGGAACGGCCGGGGACGGGGCGCGGCCCAGGACCAGGTCCGCCGAGCCCCGGACGAAGGCCGCCGGCGTACCCAGGTCCAGCCAGTACGTGGAGTCCACCATGCCCTGGAGGTGGGCACCGGCCGACAGCAGCTCGGGGAAGGTCTCCCGCTCCACCGACACCGGGCGGCCCTGCGGGATCGTGTCGATGACCGAGCGCCGGAAGACGTACGCCCCCGCGTTGATCTGGTCGGTGACGATCTCCTCGGGCGTCGTCGGCTTCTCCAGGAAGGCGAGGACCCGGCCCGTCGCGTCGGTGGGGACCAGGCCGTAGGCGCGCGGGTCCGTCACCTTGGTGAGGTGGAGGGACACGTCGGCGTTCGTCGTCTCGTGCATCTCGACGAGTGCCCTGATGTCAAGGCCCGTCAGGATGTCGCCGTTGAAGATCAGGACCGGGTCGTCGGGGCCCGAGTGCAGACGGGCGGCCACGTTGCGGATCGCGCCGCCGGTGCCGAGCGGTTCCTCCTCGGTGACGTACTCGATGTGCAGGCCGAGTGCCGTGCCGTCGCCGAAGTACGGCTCGAAGACCTCCGCCAGATAGCTCGTCGCGAGGACGATGTGGTCCACGCCCGCCGCTCTGGCTCTGGCCAGCTGGTGCGTCAGGAACGGCACACCCGCCGCCGGGACCATCGGCTTGGGCGTGTGGACCGTGAGCGGGCGCAGCCGGGTGCCTTTGCCGCCGACCAGGAGGATCGCTTCTGTCACCTGTCGTCTCTGCTTCCTGCCGGGACCGGCCGAACTCTCTGTCGGCCGGCCAGTGTATGCAGACCGTGCGACGGCGCCTTCGACGGCCGCGCGGTGCCACGCGGCATGGGTGTGCGGTTTCCCCCGACTGCCCCCGACGGCGTTGAACGCGGCCCCCGTGCTCAGCGTCCTTGCAGGTGCGCGGAGCTGGTCCGGGCCGAGCCGAGTTTGGCGTAGAGCTTCGCGCCGGGACACTCGGTGGCGTACCCGTCCCTATGACCGGAGATCACGTTCAGTCGTACGTTCTTCCCCTTTGGGTAGAGATTGCCACCTCCGGACTTCAGATATGTCTTTCCCTTCGGATTGGCTCCGAAGAGCCCGAGCTTCCACGCGGTGAGCTTGGCGATGGCCGTCACGACGGCGGCGGGCGGCTTGTGCGAGCCGAACGAGCCGATCACCGCGATGCCCATGCTGTTGTTGTTGAAGCCGAGGGTGTGGGCGCCCTTGACGGCCTTCGCCACTCCCCCGGCGCGGCCCTCGTAGATGGTTCCGCACTTGTCGACGACGAAGTTGTAGCCGATGTCCCGCCAGCCCATGCTCACCACGTGGTAGCGGTAGATACTGCGGATGACGGACGGGGCCTGGGAGCACTTGTAACCGTTGCCGGAGGCGGTGTGGTGGACGAAGGCCGCCTTGACCTTTCCGGTGTAGACGAACCCCTTCTCGCGCAGTGACTCGTCGGCGCCCCAGCCGCGGCGGGTGACGATCCTCGGGCGCGGTCCGATGTACGGCTTCGCGCGCGGTACGCCGGTCAGCTCGGCCAGTTCGTCCTCGGTGTCCTGCCGGTCCAGGGCCGGGATCTCGGCGGCGCCGAAGGGGGCGAGGTCGGTGTTGACGGCCGCCGCCGCGTCGGCCTCGGTGCCGGTGCGGGGGACGTCGGCCGGCGAGCCCTGGGGCGGGGCCTCCTCGCCGGGGTCGACGAGTTCGAGGCGCAGGCCGGCCGGGAGCAGGTCGTGCCCGCCGGTGGGGGTGCTGCCGCGCGGCCCGGGATCGTCGTCGAGTTCGGCACGCACGCGTACGTCGACGCCGTCCGAGTCGCCCACCCACAGGGGCGCGGTGCCGCCGTGCACATGGCCCGAGTCGGCCTCGGCCGTGTCCGGGTCGGCGCCGTGGTCGGCGTTGTGCGTCTCGACGTCCTGCCAGCCCGACCAGTGGCCGGTGGCGGCGGACCGGGTGCGGACCTGGACCAGGCCGTGCAGTTCGGTGCCGGGGTTGTCCCAGCTGACGCCGACGAGCGAGAAGTGCTCCAGGTCGTCGCGGTACAGGCCCTGTTCGGGGGCCCGGCCGAGGACGCGCTCACGGGTGCGGGGGACGAGGGGCAGTGACCATGTGCGGCCGGCGAGGGCAGCGGTCCCGGCGGGACGGCCGGTGGTCGTCGTGGCCCGCTCCGCCGGTGCGGCGGCCGCGGACGGCACGTTCAGCGCGGCCACGGGGAGGGTGAGGGCCGCCGCGCAGGTGACGCCGATCGAGGAAGTCAGGAATCCACGCATGCTCCTGATCTTGAACATAGTCAGACATATATGTCCATTGCGGATCTGACGGTCCGTCGGGAGCGATTGCGCCGAACCGGTGGCCCCGCCGGTCGGTGCGGGCACCGGTCGCGGCGTACGCTTGCCCGGGTGAACGCCACCGATCGCACCCCTGCCGACCTGCTGCGTTCCGCGCTCGCCGCGGACCCCGGACGCCCCCTGGTGACCTTCTACGACGACGCCACGGGTGAACGTGTCGAATTGTCCGTGGCCACCTTCGCCAATTGGGTGGCCAAGACGGCGAACCTGCTCCAGGGCGACCTCGCGGCACAGCCCGGCGA
Source organism: Streptomyces sp. NPDC058683 (assembly GCF_042716195.1). Lineage (NCBI taxonomy): Bacteria > Bacillati > Actinomycetota > Actinomycetes > Kitasatosporales > Streptomycetaceae > Streptomyces > Streptomyces sp. NPDC058683. The sequence continues at coordinate 10,356 of NZ_JBHXSK010000072.1, read as the reverse complement.
CCGGGTGGCCCTGCTGCTGCCCGCGCACTGGCAGACGGCGGTGTGGCTGCTCGCCTGTTCGTCGGTGGGTGCGATCGCCGACGTGGCCGGCGACCCGGCGGCGGCCGACGTGGTGGTCAGCGGGCCGGACGCGCTGGAGGCGGCTCGGGCCTGCCGCGGGGAGCGGATCGCTCTCGCGCTACGGCCGCTGGGCGGGCGTTTCCCGGCGGTCCCGGAGGGGTTCGCCGACTACGCGGTGGAGGTGCCGAGCCAGGGAGACCGGTTCGCTCCGTTCTCGCCCGTCGATCCGGACGAGCCCGCGCTGATCGTGGCCGGTGCGGAGATGAGCGGGGCCGAGGTCACGGAGCGGGCGCTCGGGGACGCACCGGGGCTGGATCTGACCGGGCCGGGGTCGCGGCTGCTGTCGGGGCTGGGGTTCGACACGTGGGAGGGGCTGAGCGCGGGTCTGTACGCGCCGCTCGCGGTCGGGGGATCCGTGGTGCTGTGCCGGCACCTGGGGGAACTGGACGAGGAAGGGATCGCCAAGCGGATCGAGAGCGAGCGGGTGACCGCGACGGTCCGGTGAGGCCGTCCGCGGGGCGCGGGCCGGTGAGGCCGTCCGCCGGGCGCGGGCCGGTGGGGGTTGTTCGCCGGGCGCGGGCCCGTGGGGGTTGTTCGCGCCCACGCGGCGGAGCCGCATATCGCCGCGGCCCGCGCCCCTGGGTAGGTGCGCTCACCCTTGTGGAGTAGTTACCGCCACCCCCCACCCCCGCCCCCAGGCACTCTGGAGGAGTGACCGATGCCGGAGGGGCCACCGCGACCGGAGACGGCATTGCCCGGCGCCGGCGGCGGCGTTGGCTGACGGGTGCGGCGGCGGCCGCCGGGCTCCTCGGCGCCGGCACCCTCGCCTGCGGCTGGGTGCTCTACGACCGGCTCAGTGACAACATCACCCCCGACGAAGCGGCCGCCGCCGAGCTCGCCCGCTACGAGCGGGAGCGGCCCACCGCGCTGGTGCGGGGCGCGCAGAACATCCTCCTCATCGGTTCCGACACCCGCGCGGGGGACGGGAACCGCCACTACGGCAAGGACCTGGGCACCGAGCGGTCCGACACCACGATCCTGCTGCATCTCGCCGCCGACCGGCGCAGCGCCACCGCGGTGTCCCTGCCCCGGGACCTGATGGTGCACGTGCCGAGCTGTCTGCGGGGCGACGGCCGCCGCAGCGAGTCCTCGTTCACGCTGTTCAACTCGGCCTTCGAGGTCGGGGGTTCGGCCTGCACCATCCGTACCGTCGAGAAGCTCACGGACATCCGGATCGACCATCACGTCGTCGTCGACTTCAGCGGGTTCAAGAACATGGTCGACTCGATCGACGGGGTGCAGGTCTGCCTGAAGGAACCGATCGACGACAAGGCCGCCAAACTGCGGCTGCCCGCCGGGCGGGTCACCCTCGACGGGGAGCAGGCGCTCGGGTACGTACGGGTGCGCAAGTCGCTCGGCGACGGCAGCGACACCGAGCGGATGGAGCGGCAGCAGCTGTTCCTGGGGGCGCTGGTCAGCAAGGTGCGGGGCAGTGACGTACTGCTGAACCCGGCGAAGCTCTATCCGCTGCTGGACGCGGCGACCTCCGCGCTCACCACCGACCCGGAGCTGGCCAGTCTGCGCGGTTTGTACCAACTCGTCCGCGGACTGCGGGACATCCCCACGGAACAGGTGCAGTTCCTCACCGTTCCGAGGGAGCCGTATGTATATGACTCCAATCGTGACCAGCTCGTGGAGGGCAGGGCGGACGCGCTCTTCGCGCTGCTGCGGGCCGACAGACCGGTGCCGGTCACCAAGAAGAACGTTCCCGCTTCCGAAAACTCCGAGGCACCCGGGTTTCGCGGGAACACCGCCGCCGAGGACAGTTGCGCGTAAAGCACCAGCCAAGGCGGCGAACTTCCGCGCCGTTCGTTGTCAGTTAAATGAGATGGATTGCCCGGTTGTAGGGATGACTAATTTGTCACTGGCGTCACTTGACGCCGAACTGGACGGATAGTGTGAGCCCTCCGGTGCACCCGGCCGCGAGGTCCGACCTGGGGTCGTGCACTGTTAACCGTGACCGAGCGCCTTGATGGGGGGAAGGCGCCGCGTGGCCCCGACGGAGGATTCGGACAACCGTGGACGCGCAAGGCCGTGGGCGGGCGGACAACATCGATCCCGCAGACCAGTGGGTACTCAATCCGAACACCGGCGAATACGAACTGCGACTGACACCTTCCGCACCGCAGTCGTCGGTACCCGGACCGCGCCGACCGACTTCGTCGCGCGCCGGCACGAACGCGCCGCGGGAGACGGCGGACCGGGAAGTTCCGGGCCAGATTCCGGGGCAGGTTCCGGGGCAGGTTCCGGGGCAGCGCAGGCGCCGAAGTGAGCCCGAGCCGCCGGCCGGGCGGCGCTCACGGCGGCCGGTGAAGAAGAAGTCGAAGGCCAAGAAGGTGCTGCTGTGGACCGGCGGTTCGATGGCCTTCGTCCTGGTCGCCGTCTCGGCCGCCGGCTATCTGTACGTGAAGCACCTCAACGACAACATCACGTCCGTCTCCGACGATGGCGCGAGCACCGGTGGCTTCAGCAAGGACAAGGCGATCAACCTGCTGGTGATCGGCACCGACAAGCGCACCGGCAGCGGCAACGAGGGGTACGGCGACGCGGGGAGCGTCGGGCACGCCGACACCACGATCCTGCTGCACATCTCCAAGGACCGCTCGAACGCCACCGCGTTGAGCATCCCGCGTGACCTCATCGTCGATGTACCGGACTGCCAGACGACGCAGGAGGACGGGACACAGAAGGTCATCCCGGGTTCCGAGAGCGTCCGGTTCAACACCAGCCTCGGCCAGGACGGCCGTACCCCCAGCTGCACGGTGCGCACGGTGACCGAGCTGACCGGAATCCAGGCCGACAACTTCATGGTGGCCGACTTCAACGCGGTGAAGACGCTCACCGACGCGGTGGGCGGGGTCGAGGTCTGCCTGGCCAAGGACATCGACGACTCGGACTCGCATCTGAAGCTGTCCAAGGGCACCCACAACATCTCCGGCGAGACCGCGCTGGCCTTCGTGCGCACCCGGCACTCGGTCGGCTTCGGCGGTGACCTGAGCCGGATCCAGCTCCAACAACAGTTCCTGAGCGCGCTGATGCGCAAGCTCAGCTCCAACTCGACGCTCACCAGCCCGACCAAGCTGCTGAAGCTGGCCGAGGTCGGCACCAAGGCGCTGACCGTCGACTCCAAGCTGGACAGCATCGGCAAGCTGAAGGACCTGGGTCTGGAGCTCGGCAAGCTCAACCCGAAGAACCTGACCTTCACCACCATCCCGGTCATCGACAACCCGGCCGAGACGGTCAAGGCGACGGTCGTGCTCAACGACACGAAGGCCCCGCCGGTGTTCCAGGCCATCAAGGAAGACGTCTCCTTCACCGACGTCAAGAAGAAGCAGGCGAAGGCCAGCAAGGACGCGGCGGCCGCCCGCCTGGAGGGCAGCAAGTCCGCGGCCTCCGAGGTGCGGGTGCGGATCCTCAACGGCGGGGCCCCGTCCGGCAGCGCCCAGGAGACCCTCGCCTGGCTGCAGAACGACAAGGGCGTCCTCAAGTCGGAGAACGCCGGCAACGCACCCGCCGAACTCGCCAAGACGACCCTGGAGTACGCCCCCGACCAGGCCGCCCAGGCGCGTGAACTGGCCAGCCTCATGGGGCTGTCCGGTTCGGCACTGAAGCCCGGCAAGAGCGTGACCAACTCCCAGGGGCTGCCGGCGATGACCCTGACGCTGGGCAAGGACTTCCAGGGGGCGGGGGTGTCCCTCACCACTCCGACAAAGGCGCCGGACGTGGACAGCAAGACCACCGCGGACAAGGTGACCTGCGCCAAGTAGCGACAAGCGGCGCGCGGTGGCGGGGAGTTGCTCCCCGATGACACCAAGTCACGGCGAATAAGCAGGTAACCCTATGGGTCCGTCACGCGTCTAACCGGGCGCGGGGCGGACCCGTGTGGTCCGCGGAGCGTCCGATGGGGGGCGTCGGCGGCGGACCGGTGCGCGCAGAGCGCAGGGCGGGGAGGGCAGGGCGTTGACGCAGAGCGATGTGCGGGGGGAAAAGCCTGCGGTCGAGGACACGATGTCCCTCGCACCGAAGGCATCCGGGGCGCCGGGCGGTGCGGGCGGCGGCCGGCACAAGGGCAGCACGAACGGCCCGAACGGCCCGACCGGGTCGCAGGGCTCGAACGGCGGACGGGGCAGACGGGGACGGCGCGCGCTGCGCTGGTCGGCGACCGTGCTGTCGGTGGTGATCCTCGGTACGGCCGGTGCCGGTTACCTCTACTACCAGCACCTGAACGGCAACATCCACAAGGGCGAGCGCGACATCGGCGACGCCAAGGCGCGGAAGACCGCGGCCAACGCGGCCGGTCAGACGCCGCTGAACATCCTGCTGATCGGCTCCGACAGCCGTAACTCCGACGAGAACGTGAAGCTCGGCGGCGCCAAGTACGACCGGGGCAGCCCGCCGCTCGGGGATGTCCAGATGCTGATCCACCTGTCGGCGGACCGGAAGAGCGCGGCGATGGTGAGCATCCCCCGGGACACCCGCGTGGACATCCCCAAGTGCACGGACCCGGACACCGGCAAGGTGTACCCGGCGACCAACACCATCATCAACGAGTCGCTGGCCCGCGGCGGCGCCGGCTGCACGCTGGCCACCTGGGAGAACCTCACCGGGGTCTACATCGACCACTGGATCACGATCGACTTCGCGGGCGTGGTGAACATGGCGGACGCCATCGGCGGCGTCGACGTCTGTGTGAAGCAGAACGTGTGGGACCGGCCGACGGCCGCGGTGTCCGGCGGCTCCGGGCTCAAGCTGACCGCCGGCACCCACAAGGTGCAGGGCAAGCAGGCCCTGCAGTGGCTGCGCACCCGGCACGCCTGGGGCAGTGACCCGCTGCGGGCCAAGGCCCAGCACATGTACCTCAACTCGATGATCCGGACACTGAAGGGGCAGAACGTCTTCACCGACAGCGGCAGGCTGATGGACCTGGCCGAGGCGGCCACCAAGTCGCTGACGGTCTCCGAGGAGATCGGCACCCCGAAGAAGCTCTACGACCTGGGCATGCAGCTCAAGTCGGCGCCGACGGACCGCATCACCTCGCTCACGATGCCGAACCTCCAGGACCCGCAGAACAGGGACCACCTCGTGCCGGACACCGCCAACGCCGACAAGATGTGGCAGATGCTCCGCGACGACGTGGCGTTCGACAAGAACGGCGACGCCGAGGAGAGCAAGAAGCCCACGGCGACCGCCGCGGCGACCAAGGCGCCCTCCGTCTCCGCCGGCCAACTCGGGGTGCTGGTGCAGAACGCCACCGGGAGTTCGACCGAGGCCGCGGTCCCCGGCCGGGCCCGGGCGATGGCCACGGAACTCGGCGCCAAGGGCTACACCAGGGCGGCGGCGGACACCTCGGCGGCCACCGAGTCCGTGGAGAAGACAGTCGTGGAGTATCCGAGCGCGGACCTGCAGGGCGACGCCCAGGCGGTCGCCAAGGCGCTGGGGATCCCGGTCGGTCAGGTGAAGCAGACCACCGATGTGTCGGGCGTCACGCTCGTCGTCGGTGCCGACTGGCGCGAGGGGACGACGTATCCCAAGCAGTCCGCGCCGAAGGCCGGTGACCTGCCCGACAACTCCGACGCCATCAACGGCTCGGACACCAAGCAGTGCATGGACGTGTACGCGCCCTATCGCTGGTAGCCCGGCACCCGGTCCCATACAAGGTCATTACAGGCGGCACGGTCCCCTCACACACAGAACCGCACAGGTAAGCACAGGCAACTCCTAAACGACTGCATGACACTGCCGCCGTGCCCAGGTGCCCGGGAGTCGGGTGCGGCGGCAGTGGCGAGCGGGAGGGCGGGCAGTTGGTGCGCGGCAATGTGCGAGGGGAGGTGTCCGACGTGGCCGTGGTCGACGACACGATGACCCTGACGCCCCAGGACGGTGGCGGTCGGCACGGCGGCAGACGGCGCGACGGCGGGGCGGACGGTGACCGCGGGCGGCGCAGACGCGGGGTGCTGCGCTGGTCGGCCTCGGTCGTGGCGCTGGCGATAGCCGGCACCGCCACCGCCGGATACCTGTACTACGAGCACCTCAACGGCAACATCAAGAAGGAGTCCCTGAACATCGGGGACTCCAAGGACCGCGCGGCCGAGTCGAAGGCGAACGCGGCCGGGCAGACGCCCCTGAACATCCTGCTGATCGGCTCCGACGCCCGGGACACCGCCGAGAACCAGAAGCTGGGCGGCGCCAAGGACATCGGCACCGCCGCCCGCGCCGACGTGCAGATGCTGCTGCACGTCTCGGCCGACCGCACCAACATGTCGGTGGTGTCCATGCCCCGCGACACCCTGGTCGATATCCCCAAGTGCACGGACACCGACACCGGCAAGGTCTACGCGGCGACCTCCGACACCATGACCAACTCCTCCCTGGAGCGCGGCGGCCCCGGCTGCACGGTGGCCACCTGGGAGAAGCTCACCGACATCCACATCGACCACTTCATGATGGTCGACTTCTCGGGCGTGGTGTCCATGGCGGACGCGATCGGCGGGGTCCCGGTGTGCGTGGACGCCAACATCTACTCGCACACCTCCACGGGCCACGGCTCGGGCCTGAAGCTGACGAAGGGCACCACCTCCGTCAAGGGCAAGCAGGCCCTGCAGTGGCTGCGCACCCGGTACGGCTTCGAGGACGGCAGCGACATCGCCCGCACCAAGGCCCAGCACATGTACATGAACTCGATGGTCCGCCAGCTGCGCTCCAACGCGACCCTCAGCAACCCCGACAAGCTCCTCAAGCTCGCCGAGACGGCCACCAAGGCACTGACCGTGGACGACGGCCTCGGCACGGTCACCGAGCTCTACGACCTGAGCAAGGAGCTGAAGAAGGTCCCCACCGAGCGCATCACCATGACGACCATGCCGTGGGTGTACTCCGCGGACGGCAACCGCGTGCTGCCCAAGCCCACCGACGCGGCCAAGCTGTGGCGGCTGGTCCGCGAGGACATCGCCCTCGACGGCAAGGACAAGAAGAAGACGACGACCGCGACCAAGGTCACCGACAAGGCGGCGGCCGACGACCGGATCGCCGTACAGGTGCAGAACGGCACCAGCAGCAGTACGGAGTCCGCCGTCACCGGCCGGGCCGCCGCCGTCACCGAACTGCTCGTCGGCAAGGGCTTCACCAGGGCGGCCGCCGACTCCTCGGCGCTGCTGAGCGAGGACCGGACGCTGGTGCGCTATCCGAGCGCCGACCTGGCGGGCGACGCCCAGCGGGTCGCGAAGGCGCTGGGCGTCCCGGCCGACCAGGTGAAGAAGTCCACGGACGTCGACGGGGTCACGCTGGTGGTGGGCGCCGACTGGCGCTCGGGCACGAAGTACACCGCCGACGACGATGACACCACCCCGGCCTCGGCGAGCGCCCTCAACGCCGCGGACACCAAGGCGTGCATGCACGTCGACCCGGACTACACCTGGTAGTCCGGGCCGCGCCGCCTGAGACGGGTGCTCAGCCGGAGGAGGTGGGGCTGAGCACCGCGGGGCGGCGGGACGCGATGACCCGCTTCGCCAGGGACCTGGGGCTGGTCAGGAAGCCGTATCCCCACGACATGTGCATGGTGGCGAGGGCGAGCGGGATCTGGAGCCGCGCCTTGAGCGGCAGCCCCTTGCCGGCCGGGAGGGACCCGGCGGCGATCGCCGCGAGGTAGCCGCCGGGGACGACGAACCCGAACGGGGTGACCAGGGCCCCCACGACGATCCCCGCGGCTATCGCGCACACCGCCGTCGGCGGGGCGAGGTAGCGCAGGTTGATGGAGCCCTCGTGGTAGCGGGCGACGACGTGCCGCCAACGGCCGTAGTCCTTGTACTGCTTGGCGAGGGCCTTCACCGACGGCCGCGGCCGGTACGACACCTTCAGCTCCGGCGAGAACCAGATCAGCCCGCCGGCCTCGCGGATCCGGAAGTTCAGCTCCCAGTCCTGGGCGCGGATGAACTCCTCGTTGTAGCCGCCCTGCTGCTCCAGGGCCTCGCGCCGGAAGACGCCCAGGTACACGGTCTCGGCGGGACCGGCCTCGCCACCCGTGTGGAAGGCGGCGTTGCCGACGCCGATCTTCGAGGTCATGGCCGCCGCGACCGCGTGCTCCCAGGCGTTCTCGCCCTCGGCGTGCATGATGCCGCCGACGTTCTGCGCGCCGGTCTCCTCGAGCAGCCGTACGGCGGTCGCGATGTAGTTCGGGGAGAGCATGCCGTGGCCGTCCACGCGCACCACGATCGGATGCCGGGAGGCCTTGATCGCGGCGTTCAGCGCGGCCGGGGTGCGGCCGGTCGGGTTCGGGACGGTGTGCACGCGGGGGTCGTCCGCCACGAGCTGAGCCGCGATCTCGTCCGTGCGGTCCGTGGACGGACCGAGGGCGATGACGACCTCCAGCTCGCCGGCGTACTCCTGCGCGAGGATCGCTTGGACGGCCCCACGCAGATGCCGCTCCTCGTCGAGGACGGGCATGATCACAGAAACTGCGGGGTGCCGCACGTCGGGCTTGGCGTTCATAGGGGGCTCACGTTACCGCGAACGGGGGACACCGGTGCGCGCCGCCGGGGCCAAGCCGCGGGCTGAAGGTCGTATCGGCCTACGGTTCTCACGGATCCCACGTACGGCCTCGTCCGGAGGTGTCCTTTGGCCGCCAGCCCGCCCCGGTCCCCCGCCCGGCCCGCCCCGCCGCAGCGTCGACCGCAGCCCACCCGTCAGGCCCCGCGGCCGCCGGTACGACCCACGAGGCCCCGGCGGCCGCGCTGGGCCATGCGGGCCGTGACCACACTCTCGGTGGTGGTGCTGGCGTCGGCCGGGATCGGACACTCGGTGATGGCCAGTCTGGACGCGGACATCGCCCGGGTCGACCCGTTCAAGGACATGAAGAACCGTCCGGCCCCGGGTCACGGCATGAACGTCCTGCTGGTCGGTACCGACGGCCGCGACAAGATCACGGAGAAGGAGCGGCGCCGGTACCGGCTGGGCGGTGCGCCCTGCCACTGCACGGACACGATCATGATCGTGCACATCTCGCCGGACCGGGAGCGGGCGACGGTCGTCAGCCTGCCGCGCGACTCGTACGCCGAGGTCCCGCCGCACGTCGACGAGACGACGGGCCGGACGCACAGCGCCCATCCCATCAAGCTGAACGCGGCCTACGCGGAGGGCGGCCCGCAGCTGACCGTCCGCACGGTCGAGGCCATGACCCATCTGAAGATCGACCACTATCTGGAGGTCGACTTCATCACGTTCATGCGGACCGTCGACGTGCTCGGCGGGGTCCGGATCTGCACGCCCCAGCCGCTGAAGGACTCCTACACCGGCCTCGACCTCTCCTCCGGCACGCACAGGCTGAACGGCGGCCAGGCCCTGCAGTACGTCCGCGCCCGGCACGTCGACGGGGCGAGCGACCTCGGCCGGATGAAACGGCAGCAGCGGTTCCTGGCCGCGCTGATCGAGCGGGTGTCGTCGTCGGGGGTGCTGCTGAACCCGATCAGGTTCCGGGACGTGACACGGGCGGTGCTGGGCTCCGTACGGGCCGACACGGGCTTCGGCACGGACGAGCTGCTGGATCTCGGCCGGGCGATGCGGAACTTCTCCCCGTCCTCGTCCGAGTTCACGACCGTCCCCATCGGGCAGATCGCGTACCCCGTGAAGGGCATCGGCTCGACGCTGAAGTGGGACCAGGCCAAGTCGGACCAGCTGTTCCAGTCCCTGCGCGACGACAAGCCGCTGGCACCGCCGGCACCCAAGCGGCCCGCCGGGCCGGTGCCGGTGACCGTGGAGGTGGCGCCGGAACAGATCCGTGTGCAGGTGGAGAACGGCACGGGGACGGCGGGGCTCGCGCGGCGGATGGACGCGGCACTGGCGGCGGCGGGGTTCGCGACGAACCACCAGCCGGTCACCGGCGCCCGGCACGACGTGCGGCGGACGGTGATCTCCTACGACCCCCGCTGGGACCGCTCGGCCCGGTCGCTCGCGGCGGCGCTGCCCGGGAGCGAGGTGCGGGCGGTGAAGGGGATGGGCCCGGTGCTGCGGGTGACGACCGGGGCGGACTTCAAGGGGCCGGCGAATGTCCGGAAGGTACGGGCGGAGGACCCGGCGCCGCAGGGAGAAGCGGCGGTTATCCGGGGCGACGAGACGGTGTGCTGAGGGTCGTGTCCCGGCTGCGGGCGCGTGGGGGTTGTTCGCGCAGTTCCCCGCGCCCCTGTAGGGGCGCTGGTGCTGCGCCCCGTGAGGGGCGCGGGGCCGGAGCCTAGTCCTCGTAGCCCT
>NZ_JBHXSK010000071.1:0-55238 GCF_042716195.1 Streptomyces sp. NPDC058683 | reverse complement strand
CCACCGCCGGTGGCGGGGCCAGCCGCGCTCGCGGCGGCACGGCCGCCCACCCGATCGCCACGAGGAGCCCCGCCACGGCCACGCCGGCACCGATCGCGGCGCCCAGGTCTCCCGTGGCCGGGACCGTGGTGCTGTTCTTCTTCGGGTTCTGGTAGACGCCGATCCCGACGGCCACCGCCACCATCGCGATGAGGAGCAGGCCGGGGCCGCGGGCGGTGACGTGCGGAGGGCGGTCGCCTCTCGGCGGCAGGCTCCATGGGGCTTCGGCCGGACGATCGTCCCCATGGGCTATAGGTGAGGCCCGGGGACACTGTCCCCTCCGCGGTCACATGTAGATGAACGGTCAACCGCCGTGCCTTTGTTCCCGTTTACGTCTCGCAGACCGTTGTGAGCTGCGGAACATGCCGTGCCCGAGATGCATCAGTTGAGGTAGTCGGCGACCAAGGCGGCGAACTCGTCAGGCGCAGTGATTCGGATGCCGAGTTGTTCGGCCTTGGCACGCTTGGAGCCCGCGCCCTCGCCTGCGACAACGAGCGTGGTTTTCCTGGAGACACTGGAGGACGAGCGGCCGCCGGCGCGTTCGATGAGTTCGTTCATCTCGTTGCGGGAGAGCTTTTCCAGAGCCCCGGTCATCGCGCCGGTGACGACCACGGTCATCCCGGCCAGCGGACCCGCCTCCGGCGCGACGACGAGCGCCTCGCCGTCGCCGTCGGGGCTCACCTCGCTGCTGGGGCCGGGCGGGGTGGCGCCGGGCTCGGTCATGTTCACTCCGGCAGCGGTGAGCTTGTCGATGAGCGGGGCGAGTTCGGCCAGCTCATCGACGATCGAGGGTGCCTTCTCCGTACCGATGCCGTCGACCTGCTGCATCGCCTCGGCGTCGGCGGCGCGGATGTTGTCCATGGTGGCGAAGTGGCGGGCGATGCGTCGGGACATGGAGCGGCCGGTGCCGCGTACCCCGAGCGCGCACAGTACCCGGGACAGCGGCTGCAGTTTGGCCGCCGCGATCGCCGCAAGGAGGTTGTCGGTGCTGGTGTCGCCCATCCGGTCCAGGCAGAGGAGCTGTTCGCGGGTGAGGGTGAACAGGTCGGCGAGGTCGGTGACGAGGCCGGCGTCGACGAGCTGGACGACGCGGGTGGTGCCGAGGCCTTCGATGTCGAGCTGGTCGCGGCCGGCGGCGTAGGAGAGGGAGGCGACCAGGTGGCAGTTGCGGCCCTGGGTGCACCGCCAGCGTTCTTCGCTCTTGTCGATGTCCGATCCGCAGCGCGGGCAGGCCTCGGGGAAGGCGATGTGTAGAGCCTCTCGCGGGCGCGCAGTGTGCCCGCCGCGGCGTTGCGCGGGTTGGCGAACGGCATCCCGCCGTGCTCGGTGCGCACGGTGTTGGCGTACTCGAACTGGGCGGTCGTCATGAGGACTTCGCCGCGCAGTTCTACGGTGACTGGCTCGGCCAGCTGCTCGGGCAGCCCTTCTATGGTGCCGATCGCGTGCGAGACGTCCTCCCCGGCCGTCCCGTCCCCGCGGGTGATCAGACGGTGAGGCGGCCGCCGGTGTAGCGGGCGGCGATCGCGAGGCCGTCCAGCTTCGGGCCGACGTGGAAGCGGGTCACCTCATACCCGATACGGCGGGCCAGGGACTGCGTCCAGGTGGTGAACTCCTCCGGGGAGAAGACGTTGTCCAGGCTCAGCATGGCCACCGTGTGCGGGACATCGCCCTCCACCGCGCCGCCGGCCACCTTCCCGGTGGGGGAGCCGGGCAGTACCTGCTCGGGATGCTCCGTCTCGTACGCGGCAATCTCGCGCACCAGCCGGTCGTAGGCGTCGTCGTCCAGCGGCGACGTGCCACCCGCGTAGTACGCGGCCGCCGCACCGACGGCCTCTCCGACCGCCTGCGCGTAGGCGGCGGCATCCACGATCACTGCTGCAGGTGTTGTCATGAACCGCATCCTGCCGCCCACCACTGACAACCAGCCCAGAAAGCAGGAGCGGCGGCGCGCGATTCGGTGGCGCACGCGCTGTGGCTGCGACAGGTCACCGGGTCGGCAGCGGAGGCCCGCCTCTGCAGCCGCGACTACGGCATCACGTACGCACCCTCCGGTGATGACTCCCCAACGGGATCAGCGCGGTGGCCCGCGCTCTGTGACGCGTCGGCGCCGACGTCACCGCCGGGTCCCTTGCGCTCCCGCTCAGTGGTCGGTCCCGATACTCACGGGCCCGGTCGACAGCATGATCGGGACGTCACCACGGGGTGTTTCCGCCAGCAACGCCGTGATGCGTGACCGGTCTTGACGAGTGACGCTGCCCGCATTCAGTAGACAGTCATACAGTCACTCTTAGTGAAGCTTCGGGGTGCGCCGGGGATGTCTGCGCGCCGACGCGCGCCGGGTGTGCGCCGGGTGTCAGGACCAGGTGTGATGCAGAACACGGTGGGATCCGCAGGACTGTTCGCCACCTCCCTCGACCGGGTTTTACCTGGTCAGAGGGCTACCGAGGGTGACTAGCGCTGCTTGTTGAAGGTTGCAGCATGCTGTGAGCCGGGAACGCTCGGTGATTTTTTCTATGGGCCGTGAGTGATCCGTCCCGCGAATCACTTAGGTAGGTGGCAGGCCCAACGGGCCGTCGGCGCGCACGAGTTGGCGCCGGTCCCAGCCGACCCTCGATGGAGAGGAAGAGCCTGCCCATGTGCCGTTCCGCCGGGAGGCCCGCGTGAGTCACGACGACGCCCTGGAGGGCGCCCCAGCCTCTGACCCGGGTGCGGGGCTGTCGCAGTCCATGTACCGGCCGCTGGATCTGCCGCTGGACTTCGAGGCCTTCTACCTCGGACACCAGGAGCCGTACCACGCCTATGCGGAGGCCCACTTCGGTACCCGCGAGGTGGCCGAAGAGGTCATACACGAGGTGTTCCTCCAGATCCTTGCGGGCTGGACACAGCTGCTGAGCTCGGGCTCCCTCGAACAGGGCGCCTGGGCGATCATGCGGCGGGCCGTCCACGACCGCCTCGAACGCGAAGGCCGCGCACCGGCGTTCGTCATCAACGGGCCCATCACGCAGGCGCTGGCCCCGGCGCTTGCCACGGCCCGGGACAAGCTCCACAAGATGGAGTCGACCAGCGGCGTGTACGAGGCGATCGCGGAACTGCCCAACCGCCAGTTCGAGGTGATCGTGCTGCGCTACATCCTCGGCTACCCCGTTGCCAAGGTCGCCTGGTACGTCGGCATCGACGACCGCACCGTCGGCCACCACCTGCGCCGCGGCAAGGAGCGCCTGCGCCTCAAGCTCGGCCTCCCCGACGACCGCAAGAAGCCCCAGCAGAAGGGTGAACGAAAGTGACCACCACAACTCTGGATGCCTTGCTCGGCGAGGTCCGGCTGCCCGTCACGGCCCCGAGCCGGTTCGATGTCGCCGCAGGGCTTCGCCGGCTGGCCGCCGACGCCCGCCGCCCCACCCCGACCCCGGACATCGCCCGGGCCGCACAGGCTGGCCAGCGCCTGGGCGTGGTGTGCCGGTGGGTCCTCAACGAGCCGGCCGTCGCCGACCACGTCGCCAAAATCGCCGAAGGCCCCGACCACGGACCACTGACCGAAGAACACCTGGACGTCGACGGCGCGCTCGCCTTCGCCTGCCTGCTCTACCTCACTCGGCATCCGGAGTCCGCCCAGTTCTGGTGGCAGCTCGCCGCGGGCGCCGGCAGCCGCGCCGCCGCCTACTGCCTGCACCTGCACCACCTGGCCCTCGGCGAGTCCAAGCGGGCCTGGCACTGGTTCTACCAGCTCACCCACTCCATGGCCGACTCTGCGCCGCCCGATGCCGCGTTCCTCGAAGGCCTGGAGCTCTTCGCCCGCTACGTCCGTTTCAACGGCTCCCGCGCGCTGCCCCCCAGCGGTCGCCTGGAGAACGAGGTCGACCGGCTCGCCGCACGCGCGCCTGACCGCTCCGTGATCGTGGCCCGGCCAGACCTGCAACTGGTCGACCGACTGCAGGAGTTCGCCGCCGGCCGCTGAACCGGCGCTGAGCCGAAGAAGAGAAAAAGGGGGGAGTCCCGTTCCGGCCACCGGTTCCGAGGCCACCGGCCGGGCGGACTCCCCACCAGGACGCCATACGAAAGGGACGCCTTCCATGCACCGTAGCCCCCAGCCACCCTCGCCAGGCGAAAACCAGCGCACCCGCCGTACCGAATCCGACGTCATCAGCCTGGTGGCCTTCCTGGCCTGCCCCAACCCCTGCTGCGATCCGCGCCTCCAGATCACGCCGACGTATGCGCCTGCCATCTCTGTTCGAGGGGCGAGCGATGCGGACACAATTCGACAGGCCGCCCGACCGCGCAGCGTCAAGGCGATGCGACTTCCTCGGCCGTGACCCGTGGACGTGGCCGCAGGAACCTTCCAGCGGCCACATCCGCTCCTGCGACCGGTGAGCAATTTTCACTTCGCCGTCATGTCGTACGGCGTGAGTGTCGCTGTGGCAGGGTGGTGGTGCTGGCCCGTCGCTTTCCCCCGTAGCGGCGGGCCAGACCTCTGTCCACCGGATGCGGTCGAACGGCAGACCAGGGCGATGCGCGAACTCGCTGCCAGGGCGTTCCCGGAGTCGGAGACCGCGCCCGGGAAAAACGCGCGTCGCGGGAAGCCGGTATGGCTGCCGGAGCCCAGTGCCGGGCCGGAGTACGGCGTGAAAGGCGGGCTGTCAGTGCGACAGCGAGGTCGCGGTGGCCCGCCGGGTCGGCCGTGTAGACGGCGGTGGGGGTCACCCAGTCCCAGTCCACCCAGGCCTGGAGGACGATGCGGTTGGCCGTCGGCTCGGGGGCCGCGCAGATGGCGCGGCCCCCGCGGCTGCGCAGCAGTGCGCTGCGGCTGTCCGCGGCGAGGTCCGGTACCCAGGCTTCGCCGAACCGCAGGCGCAGCAGGGACGCGAGGCGTTCGGCAAGTCAATCTCGGGCCCGACTACCTGAGACAGGAGAGTTGAGGGCCTTCGGGCTGGCATGGGTCAACTCCGCCCCCTCGACGTCTCTCCTGCTCATCAGGTCCTCGACGTGCCGCGCTGTGCGGGCACGTCAGGTGGTGTGGGTGAACCGGATCTGGCTGAACCAGGCACGGAAGGCGTACGTGCGGACGCGCATGCAGGGTGAAAGAGCGCCGGCCCTCACCAGGGCCATGGGAACCGGGTTGATGCCCACGTTGAGCAGGTCCCTGTACATCCTCCCCATACCTACGGCCATGAGCGGAACAGGGGCGGAGTGGCGAGGGACACAAAGGCGACGGGCATCTGGCGGTGACCCTAGAAGGTGCTGATGAACAGGTGAAGCAGGGCGACGGTCTCCCGCCAGGCGCCCAGCCAACAAGGACGGGAGAAGCAGCCGCTGTGGGACAGAGGGGAGCGCAACTCCGCAGTGTCGCGCTATGTTCTGATTGTGAGTCAGCACTCTCCTATAACGCCTCCACCGAAGGACACTCTGGCAGAGCGCATACGGGATTTTTACCGCGGTCTGTCGGGATGGAACCGGCCCGTGTACTGGCTCCTGAAGAGGGGACTTCCCTGGGCACTCGTTTTTACAGCCGTCTATGTGACATGCGGGTTCGTGCTGGGCTGGACCGTCTCGTACGAGGTGCTGGTGGCCATTACCTCTCCCGCTGCTACGAACCACCGTGCACTCGCATGGGTCCTGTCGTTGATGGGATGGCTGATCACACCGGCATTCGTTGGCGGAGCCGTCGGGTACCTGGTGAGCCAGCAAGCCGACCAACGTCGGCAGGAGTCCGCTGAGGAAGTCACCCGCCGCATGCTCGAAGAAGCGGGCATCACGCCGCCACAGCAGGCGAGCGGGACCGCGCCATGACGTCTCTGACAGATTTCTACGATGCGGGCGGCGAGAGGAAACACTTCGCGGAAGAGTTCGTCCAGCGGGCTCACTCGGGGAACTGGGAGATAGCCAAAGATCACTGGACGCGCACTGTTGAGCACTATGGAAACAGCGTGCAGGAGCTGGAAAAGCTGTCGAAGAAGGAGGCGCGGGAGGAAGCTGAGCGATTGGCGCTTGTCCTCTGCAAGACACTCGCTCAGGCGGGGAAGTGCTGGGCATGCAAAGTTGGGAGCAGGACCGTTGCTGTATGAGGTGTGCGGGCACCGGGACCTCGACTTCCCGATGAACACTGCAGGACGGAGGGGGCTGTGACGGAGAAGGCGACTGCACGGCAGATCACGCGCCAGATGTTCGCCGACGTGTACCCGGACGCCGATGACGCTGCCCTCGACGCAGTAGCCAGCGTCGTGACCGCAGCTGCCAAACCGGAGATGACGGCCGCCGATTCGGTACGGTTGCGAAGCGTTCTGGAACTTCTCGGGCTCGAAGGACCCGAGCCAGCAGCAGAGCCTGTTGCGAACAGCGAAATCGACCTCGCTTGGCTTCTCAGGGTCGCAGAGAGGATAGCGGGGGACCCTGCAGTCGCTGACTTCGGATCGCTGGTGGCTGCTGTGAGCCGCATCAAAGCAGAGATCTTCGGTCTCCCCGTATATCCCAGCCCTTATGACCGGGCAGCTGCCCTCCTGGTGCAGCTAATTCATAATCCGGCTCTGGATCGCTCTAACGCCCTGTTCGCTACATCAGTTGCCTACGCCTACCTGGCAAGGAGCGGGAAGAAGATCAACAGCAGCCCGGAACAGGCGCGAGACCTTGCCCTCCTGGCCAAGGAGAGCGGCAATACCCACGCTGTCTCCAGTGTCCTGCGAAGCTTCTCATAGAGGCCGACCGACAAAGCCGCGATCCCGGGGCCACTCCTGCCCGACCTGTACACGGCGGAAGAACTGCGGCAGAAGAACACCACGAGGCGACGCTGCGCCACCTGCGGTCCCGATCCGCTGTAGGCGCCGACGGTCGTCCGTGCAACTTCATGGCACGCGACATCACGTCAGCCGATCGGGCCGGGTTGGTGGGGCCGAAGTCATCTTGAGACGGCACACGCCCGGGCGGACGCCGCCCGCTTCGCCGCGGCCGAGGAACTGCTCGGACGCGCGCTCAAGGTCGGCGACGAGGTCCTGGTCCGCGGCTACGCCGAGCAGGATCCCGCCCTGCGCCCTGGCGTCAGGAGCATCGACGTCTGCTCGGTCCGCACCGAGGCCTGAACCCGGCCACATCCCGGCTGCCCTCCGTCGCCGCGCCCCCCGGCGGCGGAGGGCATACCCACGCCTGGCCGTCGGCGTTGATGATCGTCTCCGCACCTGGCACTTCCCTGAACTGGTGGAGAATGGCGGCATCTGGGGCGCTGTGAGCCGCCCGCGCACGTTTGGGGAGGGGTACCGGGATGGCGCTTGATTGGGATCGGATCGGTACGGGGGACAGCGAAGCGATCCTTCGCCCCCGGGACATCTACGCAGGACTGGCCAACCGTCCGTGGCCCTATCTGCGCCATGAGCAGGGCGAGGTGCTCGATGAGTGGTTCGATCACCGACGGGACGAGCGAGATGTCGTGATCAAGCAGAACACCGGCGGCGGCAAGACCGCCGTCGGTCTTCTGATCGCCCAGAGCACCCTGAACGAGGGCATCGGAAAGGCCGTATACCTGGCCCCGGACAAGTATCTGGTCCGGCAGGTCCGCGCGGAGGCCACGAAGCTGAGCGTGGCCACCACCGACGATCCCCAGGACCCGGCATTCCTCGCCGCGCAGGCCGTACTGGTGACGAACTACTACAAGCTGATCAACGGCAAGTCGGTGTTCGGGGTCGTCGGTGACGGACGCGAGCCGAGCGATCTGGGAATCGTCGTCGTCGACGACGCACACGCCGCGCTCGCGACGACGGAGGACCAGTTCAGGCTCCGGGTTCCGGCGAGTCACGTGGCGTACCAGAAGCTGCTGGACCTGTTCACCGAGGACCTGCAGCACCAGTCGGCGAACGCGTGGGCAGAGCTCCAGGACAAGGACCCCACCGCCCTGGCGCCGATTCCGTTCTGGGCATGGGCGGACAAGCAGGCCCGGGTCATGGAGATCCTCCACCCCCACAGGTTCGACGACGCCTTCAAGTTCGCCTGGCCGCTGATCGCCGAAGTACTGCACCTGTGCACCGTGACGGCAACGACGAAGGCCGTGGAGATCCGGCCCTCCTGCCCGCCGATCGACCGCATCCCCTCGTTCGTACGCGCACGCCGGCGTGTCTACCTCACCGCGACGCTCTCCGACGACAGCGCCCTCGTGACCGACCTCGATGCCGATCCCGCTCTCGTGGCCCGGCCCGTTACGCCGGGCAGCGCCGCTGACCTGGGAGACCGGATGATCCTGGCGCCGGTCGCGCTCAACCCGGAACTCGATCCCGAGGCCGTACGGAAGCTGGCCCGCCAGTTCGCGGATGGGGACCGGGACGGCGACGGCGTCATCGAGGACAAGCCGGTCAACGTCGTGGTCCTGGTGCCCAGCGAGAAGGCCGCGGCGGCCTGGGAGAGCCACGCCGACCGCACCTACCGGGTCGGTGACCTCGCCGCCGGTGTCGAGGAACTGCAGGCCGGTCATGTCGGCCTGGTGGTCCTGGTCAACAAGTACGACGGTGTCGACCTGCCCGCGGACGCCTGCCGTCTGCTGATCCTCGACGGGATCCCACGTCCGCTCGACGCGGTGGAGCGGCGCGAGGCGGTCGCACTCGCCGACAGCTCTGTCCGCCTGGCCAGGGAGGTACAGCGGATCGAGCAGGGCATGGGGCGCGGCGTACGCGACAGCGAGGACTACTGCGCCGTGCTGCTACTCGGGGCCAGCCTCGGCGTCGCCATCCACGAACCGCGTCATCTGAGCCTGTTCTCGCCGGCCACCCAGGCGCAGCTCAAGCTCAGCAGCGACATCGCACGTCAGATCAAGGGCGAGGGCCTGGACGCTGTGCGCCAGGCGCTGCGGGCCTGTCTCGCCCGGATGCCCAAGTGGACCGAGCGCAGCCGGCGGGCGCTGGCCGAGGTGCGGTACGCGCCGCACGGGACCGTACGGCCGGAGGCCGTCGCTCTGCGCAAGGCGTTCGACATGGCGGCAACGGGGCGGACCATCGCGGCGGCCGACCGTATCCAACTCACCGTGAACGACCTTGACGACCCGGCGCTGCGGGGCTGGCTGCAGGAGCAGAAGGCTTCCTACCTGCACCTGACGGATCGCGACGCTGCCCAGCGGGTGCTGTCCGGCGCGCTGGACGAGAACCAGTTCGTCCTGAAGCCGGTGGCCGGCGTGCCTCCGGCGCAGATCAAGGCGGCCGCCGTGCAGGCTCGCGCGGCCGCGCAGTTCCTGTCCGCCGAGTACAGCGACGGCGTCAACCTGGTCCTCGGCGTGAAGGCACTGCTGGAAGAAGTGGTCTGGGGCGATGAGGAACGTACCGACGATGCCGAGCGGGCCTGGGAGCGGCTGGGCCGCCACCTTGGGTTCGTGAGCACGAGGCCGGAGAAGCTGTACGGCACGGGTCCGGACAACCTCTGGGCGCTGTCGACCGCGCGACAGGCGGTAATCGAGCTGAAGACCGGGTGCGTCACCGACACGATCGCCAAGAAAGACGCGGACCAGCTCGGCGGCAGCGTCCGCTGGCTCAACAAGAACAACCCCGAGGTCAAGGCTCTGCCCGTCATGGTGCATCCCAGCGGCGTCTGCGACGCCAAGGCCACCCCGCAGCCGGGAATGCGGGTCGTGACGCCGGCCAGGTTCGAGCTCCTGAAGCAGGCGGTCGTCCGGTACACCGTCGCGCTCGCCAGCGACCTGGGCCGGTGGGGCGACGAGCAGGCCGTCGCTGTTCAGCTCGCTGACCACAAGCTCACTGGCGACCGCTTCTTCGACGCGTACTCCGAGGCCGCCCGAACCAGCGCCTGACCATCACATAGCCCGCGCGAGCCGACGATCACCTGGTACGTTCGCTGGAGACTTGAAGGGGCACCCGCCGTCCGTCGGCCGCTGCCCCTCTCTTCTCGCCCGAACGCCTTCGTCGGGAGCCGGATCCGCTGGTACCGTCCCTCGTATGGACCAGAACGGATCCCAGGTGCCGCCCTTCGAGCCGGAGGAGTACGCGCGCGTCGAGGCAGCTGCCCACATCGCCGGCAAGTCGCCCGCGGACTTCGTCCGCGAAGCGGCACTCAAAGCTGCCGATGACCCGTTCCTCAAGGCCCTCGGCCATGCCCGCGACCGCGTCCCACAGCTCGCCGAGGTCTTCGCCACCCAGGACACCAATGCCGCCGACACGGGCACGGCCGCGTGGCCCGACCCCGCGCCCATGGGCAGCCGCGACCTGCACGAGTTCCCACAGCACGGCCACGCCGCGTGACCCGCTTCCTCACCCCGCAAGAGCTTCTGCAGATCGCACAGACCCTCCCAGGAGATCCGGCCTGCGCCGACCTGGGCGTGCTGGACGCCGTGTGCGCCCGGGTCCAGGCCCACTACATGGACCGCGACGTGTACGCCAGCGACTGGCTCAAGGCCGCGGCCATGCTGGAGACCATCGCGCTCCACGAACCGCTCGAAGCGAAGAACGAGTTCTTCGCCTGGCTGGTCGCCGAGACGTTCCTCAACACCAACGGCATCGTCCTGCACTACGAGCCGGAGGAGGCCCTCGCGCTCGTCATGCGGGCCAAGCACAAGGGTGCCCGGGTGCAGGAGATCGCCGCGCAGCTGCGCAGTTGGTCGACAAGCTGAGGATCCCGCCCGCGGGGGCCGGCCATTATGCGTCTTCGGCCGGTACCTCGAAGGTGATGGCCTGCTCGTTGTCCGCCTGAGTCATCTCGGCAGCCGGCCTGTGGGGCGCCAGGACGACCTGCCCACACCGCGCGCTGTCCTCTCGTGCCACGCCACCGCCGGACCACGATCCTGCTCGGCCCGTTTCTCATGTCCTGCTGCTGTGGTCAGGAGGTCCGGGTTGTGCTGAGGACGATGGCCTGATGGGCGCGCTGGGAGAAACCGGCGACCCGGGGGTCGCGACGCCGTGGCGCCATGGCGCGTACGACGTCGGTGAGATAGCCGGCGGCGCGGGCGGAGCGCACGCTGCTGAGGATGATGATCGCTCGTTGTCCGTCGGCGAGGGCCCTGTCGAGTTCGCCACGCTGGATGTGGGCAGTAGCGACGAGGGTCATGCGCAGGCCGACGGAGCGGGTGAAGTCGGTCGCGGACATGGGTGTGGCCTGTTCGTTCCACCGCAGAGCGGCGGCGGGCAGGTTCAGGTCGCGGTGGATCTCGACGGCGTCGGCACTCATCCGGGCCGGCGTGTAGTAGCGGATCCACGAGGGTTCGGGGCCGGGAGCGGTGTCTGCGCGTTCGAGGAGCCGCTCGGAGTCGGCGAGCGCGGCCGCGGCGGCTCGGCGATCGCCGAGCCGGGCGTGCGCGCGGGCCTCGATCAACTTGGCGAACGCGAGAACTCGGGGGGCCGCCTTGTGACGGGCGCGGTCGAAAGCGCCCTGCGCCATGTCCACGGCCGCGTCGGGGTAGCCGCGCAGGGTCGTCTGGAGAGCCAAATTGGTCAGGACGTGGCAGCCCACATTCATGCTGCCCGCCGCCTTCGCCATCCGCAGGGCCTGGATGAAGTGCCTCTGCGCGAGGGCATGGTGCCCCATGTCGAGCGCACTCCAGCCCGCGACGCGCGCGAGTTCGGCGGTCCCGGCGTACAGCTCCCGGCCCACGGCGTCGGTGTAGCCGCCGTGCAGGAGCGGGATGGCGCGCTCACGCAGGATGCGGCCGACCTGGGAGGCCTCGCGGGTGCCTCCGCCGTACCGGGAGTCCTGGCGCTGCGCGTGGGCGGCGGCATCCCACAGCGCGTCCAGGTCCTGGCGGCCGACGCGGCGGCTCCCGGGGTGGGAGGCGTCCGGGTCCTCGGGGACGGCGAGCCACCGGCTGAGCGGTGTGGTGTAGGCGCCGAGAGCGAAGGCGCTGGTGAGGAGATTTCGGCGGTGCACGGTGCTCCAGAACTGGGCGGCGGTGTGGGTGTCCCGAGTGTTACGCGGCGGCAGCGAGGAGTTCGGGAACGCCCTGGACTCGGGTGTAGGGCTGGAAGCGGGGGAGGAGACTCTCGACGAGCTTGATGCAGCGGGGAGCACCGATTCGGCGAGCCAGGAGCAACGCCTCCGTGGCGGCGGCCGCAGCAGGCTCGGGTTCTTCCTGGTCGAGGAAGCTCGTGGCCTGGTAGGTGAGGAACACGCCCTTCGTCTTGTCCCGCGAGGCGGGCAGGAGGCACTCGCCCTCGGCGATGAGTTGGTGGGCGCGGCGGGTATCGCCGAGGTCGAGGAGGGCCTGGCCGGAGTCGATGGCAAGGTCGGCTTCTGAGATCCAGGCGCACCAGTCGGGCTGGTCGGAGTCGGCGGCGCTCAGGTGCTTTTCGGCCGCCCCCAGGGCGCGCAGTACGGCTGTTCGTTCACTGTGGTCGTGGCGTGCGGCGAGGGTGCGGGCCAGGCGTAGCTGGAGGAGGCAGCGGGCTGCCGGGTTCTCGGCTCGGGTGAGGGCGTGCTGGAGGATGCGGGCCGCAGTGGCGTGGTCGCCGCGCCAGGCGGCCTGGTAGGCGAGGTCGCCGAGAAGGCCAGCGCCCATGTCGCGGTCACCGGCGGCGTGGGCGTTGTGCAGGCCAGTGACCCAGTGCTGGATGGCGTGGGTGTGGCGGCCCAGGTCGAAGCGGTGCCAGGCGACCGTCTGGGCCAGGGCGGCTGCGAGGGTGTGCAGTCGCAGTTTGAGGGCGTGCGTGCAGCGGGCGTGTTCGAGCAGTTCGGTCACGGTGGCCAACTGGGAGTCCAGCAGTGCGGGAATGTGCTGGCGCTGTTCGGTGGGGAGAGCGGCCAGGCGCTGAGTGGAGTTCTCCAGGAAGGCGACCAAGTCCCCGCTGACCGGTTTGCCGTCTGGGGTCCGGGCCAGTTCGTCGTGAGAGCTCCCTGCGGGGTGCGCGGCCAGGGTGGACAAGGCGGCGCCGGTGACGGTGAGGAGGGTTCGGCGTTCCATCGCGGGCACCTTTCAAGGCAGGCACGGGCTTGTGTGAGCCGAAGGCGGTGTTTGCCGTTACCGATCGGCTACTGGAGGTGCGGTTAGACATCCGCCGTGATCAAAGTCTGGGCACTCAGCGCGGCTTGGAGGTTTCGAGCGGAGCCCGTTCTCGTCGCCACGGCGACGGCTCGGGAGGCAAGATCAGCAGCGCCGTCCCGTTCTCCGGCCGCGTGGTAAATACGGGCACTTGCGGTCAAGACCTCGGCAGAGCCACGCACGATGGTGGCCGGCCACTCGGCACGGGCCTCGTCGAGCGCGGCGCGGCCCTGGGGGATCAGGTTCGGTGCCTTCGAGGCAAGCCGGACCATCGTGTGGCCGGTCCACTTCTTCAGTTCGGCGGTGCCCAAGTAGCCGATGTACGGGGGTTTCTCGCCGTCGTCTGCGCGTCCGAGCAGCTTCCATGCCGTGCCGAGGTCGGCTTGCGCGGCACGGCCTGCTCCGAGGCAGCCGCGGTGATGTGCGCGGACGGCATGGAGCCACGACCGTACGGCGGGATGGGCGCGAGTGCTGGCTAGTTGGAGGGCTCGGTCGGCCAAAGTGAGCGCCTGGTCGTAGTGGCCGAGATCGGCCAGGATGCGGCTCATCTGGCCGAGGAGGTTGGTGCAAGAGGAGACGTCGCCAGCATGGTGGGCGTGCGCGGCGGCGTCGCGGTAGTGAGTGGCGGCGAGTTCGGGCTGTCCGAGGTCGTAGGCGAGGAAGCCGATGAAGCCTCCGGTATCGGAGGCGAGGGCAGCGACTCGCGCCCGGTCGGTGCCGGTGGCGCTGGCGTGCCACGTGAGGATCTGATGGTGGTGTTCGATGGCTTGGCGGTATACCGCGTGAGCGCCGCGGAGGTTGTCCAGCCGGCCGTGGACAGCGCGTAAGTCCTTGTGGGCGGCCAGCAGGTCGTGGCTGTCCGCGTCGATGGGCGTGTCCACGACCATCCCGGTGGTCAGTGCCGCTGCTGCAGCGCCGGTTCCCCTGAGGAAGTCCCTGCGAAGCACGATGTCCCATTCCCGCAAGAGCCCATCCACGGTCTTGTCCACAACCGTAGGGGCTGCCCGCTCGCTCTCCGCTTCGGCTAACGCCACCAGTGTGCCGTCGGCCCCGAGCGCTTTGTCCAGAGCGCCCGCGATCCGAGGAGTCGGAGTACGCCTCCTGTGTTCGAGGTCGCTGATGAGGCTCTTGCTGCAGTTGGCCCGCTTCGCGAGCGAGCGCAGCGGCAACTGGTTCCGCAGCCGCCGTAATTCAGCGGCGAAGGTCACTTCGTCGGATGCCGGCATCGCTACCTCCACGGCGTTGCGGTTGCTGGTTGTCCGCAGACGGTGCGGACACGTGGGTACTGCGGTGACCAGCACACACTCTCCTGCCGGGCGGTAGGAGGAGCTTGGACCGGCTGCGGACAAGTGCGGACAGCCGCCCCCTGCCCAGGCAGTGTCGGGCCTAGCCACACTGGCGGATGTCCACAGGCCGTGGCGGTTCCTGCCCGGCCTCTGAACTCCGTTCTACAGGAGGCGCTATGCCCAAGTCCGCTGCCGCAGCCGCGGCCGCCACCACCGCCGTCGACACACTGGCGGAGGAGAACCCGGTGACCACTGAGCCGGTGGTCGTCGCCGAGGACGTCGAGCAGGACGACCCGTACACGCCCTGATCTGAAGCCGTGCCCAGGGTGTCCTCCCCGTGTCCGTCGGGCTCGGGGAGGACACCCCTCCTGTTTGACTGTCTGGAGGAGCCTTGCATCACGTGTACGTCGGGCCGACGCTGCCACGCTGCGAGCCGGTGCTCTCGGAGCCGGGAGTACAGGTCCATCCGCCGATCCGGCATGGAGACCTGCGTTGGTCAGCACCGTACGCACCCCCACCTGGTCGCCCAGGCCCACCGTGCGGGCGGCCAGCCGGAGCGATCCCGGCCCGGTGCCCTGCCGCCCCAGATACACGACGTCCAGGCGCAGCCGGTCCCCGGCCAGCTCCCGCCACGGCTCAAGCAGCTGCTCAGCGACGTCGGGGCGGCCCGCGGACAGGGCACGCAGCGGCTCGGAGGAGGGGCCGAGCAGCACCACCAGGTCCTCGCTGGCGTAGGCGCGCAGGGCAGGCCAGGACACGGCCGGCGCCGCACCGTCGGCCTCGGCGTGCGCGGCGGACACCAGCCGGCACAGCCGCGCCCACCCGGCCAGGCTCTGCGCGAGCAGGGTGACCCGCAGCGGCGGCTCCACCACGTGCGCGCCACCGCGCACGGGCGTACGGGGTCGGCCAGCCGCCGGGTCCGTCGGGGTGAGCGGGGCGACGGCGACGTCGACCCCGAAGACGGGGCGGATCCCGGCGGCCGCGGCGGCCTTGGCGAAGCGGACCGTGCCCGCGACGGTGTCCCGATCGGTCAGCGCGAGCGTCGTCATCCCGCGCTCGGCAGCCCGCTGCACGAGGGCGCCGGGGAGAGAGGCGCCGTAGCGAGCGCTGTAGCCGGAGGCGACGCGCAGATGAGTAAATCCACGGCCTGCACCTCCTGCCTGTCGCGCTCCTCCCTGACCTGTGTCCTCTCCAGGTATCCACCATAACTCGAAATCGCACAAGCGTGCGAACAGCTCTCGTGACGGTGTCCCGCGCCGCACGCAGACCGCTGTGACTGAGCGCCTCAGTTGGCCACTGAGTACTTCAGTTGGCCATCTGCGCACTCAGGCCGTGTCGTAGCAGACTTTCGCGCCGGCCGTGGTTGTGAGGTGGGAGCGGCGCGATGGGGTGAACTCCATGGCCCGTGCGGACGGCACCGTTCGCACGGGGGCGTGCCCGGCCCAAGGGTGGGGTGATGGGTCCCCATCCCACCCCTCAACGCGAAGGAATGCCGCATGCCCCATCTTCCCCCGCTCGGCGCCGAGATCCCGTGCACCTCGCTGGCCATCAACACTCCCTTGCAGATCCGGAACAAGCTCGTCTCCGTGGACTTCCGCGGTGGCTGGAAGCACCGCGTCGACGTCAACCCGAACGACCCGATCAACAGCGTCCGGCTGCGGCTGGTCGGCTTCAGGACGAGCGCGGAACTCCCCGCACTGGACGACCGGGGAGCCGAAGGCGGCTCCATCACCATCGAGCAGAGTGACATCGACGTCGAGCCGGCCAGCCTGCTGAAGGTGACGCAGCAGTACCCGCCCAAGTACGAGTGCTCCCTGGTCCTGAGCCCCTGCACCATGGTCATCCAACAGCCGGGCAGCGAGCCGCTGATCCTGACCACGAAGAACCAGTTCACGCTCATCGGGCAGCTGACCCAGTACCCCCCGCGGGGCGACCTGTTCCAGTTGCAGCAGCCGGTCGACTTCGTCGGCATGGAAGACCCCGACACCGTCGTCGCGACGATCCAGATGTCCCGGGACCCGGTGGGGGGCCTGTCGCGGGCGCCCCGGCGGCCCGGGGATGGGCTCACCCCGCCCGACACCGCCGTTGGGCCCCCCATAAGGGACCCCCCCGCCCGACCGCCGCTTCCCTGCTCTTTGACTCGCGCGAAGCCCTGACCTGCGGAAACAGGTTCAGGAATAGGCTGCCAAGCACCAGCGGCCAACTGAAGTACTCAGTGGCCAACTGGGGCGCGCAGTCACAACCGCAAGGTGCCAGACGGCCCTGATTCACAGGCCGAGACGCACGAATGTGACATGCGTCTCACTTTGCGATCCGATCTTGTACGGCAGCCGGGTTCCCGCGGAAGGGGTGAGGCCGGCGACTGTCCGGCCCGGAAAGGCAGTCATGCCACTCTCGTTCCAGCACACGTGCTGCTCGCGGCGCTCGTCGTCCTCGCGACGATCGCCCTCACCTCGCTTGCCGTCGACGTCGGTGACGAACTCACCGAGCACCAGGCCCGCGTTCTGTATGCCGCGATGAAGGCAATCGAGCACGTCGCGATCGCCTACGGCACCGCCGTGGCCGCCCAGGACACGCCGCTCACGCTGACCGTGAAGACGGTGATGCGCCTGCTTCGGTAGTGCTCCTCCACATGCATGCGGATCGTCGTGGCCGGAGTCTGAGGCTGTGGACTTCCCCGTCGACGTCGCGCTCGCCGAGCTCGTCCCGACCTTGCCGGTCGGGACGGGCTGGCGGTACGAGATGAAATTATGGACAGGGTTCATCACTTGCCGTCGTCCGCCGAATCCTCCACTTCCACATACGTGATCATCTACGGGAGGGCGCTTCGATTACTTGCTTCCGCCGTCGATTGATGGCCCTCTGCTGTATCACTCGGATTGGCCCTGCCAGCGGGCAATATGAGCCCGAACCTTGAGCGTATCTGGATGGTCCGGGCCCAGTACCCGCCCATAGTCCGCGAGGAGTTTCTCGAAGGCCGCGGCAGCACCCTCCGCATCCCCCGCCTTGCCCCGCCAGTAGGCGAGGAATAGCCGGGCAGCGAGGGTGAGCTGGTGTTCCGGGCCCAACACCCGCTCCTGGTTCACAAGGAGCTGTTTGAAAGTGGCGGCGGCACCCTCCGCATCCCCCGCCTTGCCCCGCCAGTTGGCGAAAAACTGTCCAGCTGTGAGCGTATCGGGATGGTCCGGGCCCAACACCCGCTCCCGGCCCGCGAAGAGCTGCTCGAAGGCCGCGGCAGCACCCTCCGCATCCCCCGCCTCCCCCCGCCAGTAGGCCAACTTGTTCAAGGCGGCGAGGGCGTCGGGGTGATTCGGCCCCAACAACCGCTCTTGGTCCCTGAAGAGCTGCTCGAAGGCCGCGGCGGCGCCTGCGGCGTCCCCCGCCTCTCCCGTCGAGTAAGCAAGGCCCTTCTGAGAGTGGAGCGTGTCCGGGTGGTCGGGGCCCAGAACCCGCAGCGTCCGTCCAAGCAGTAGCTCGAAGGCCGCGACGGCACCCTCCGCATCCCCCGCCTCCCCCCGCGAGTAGGCCAGGTTGTTCAAAGTGGTGAGCGTGTCAGGGTGATTCGGCCCCAACAACCGCTCCCGGCCCGCGAGGAGCTGCTCGAAGGCCGCGGCAGCACCCTCCGCATCCCCCGCCTCCCCCCGCCAGTAGGCGAGGCTTTGCCTGCCGGCGAGTGTGCTGGGGTGATCCGGCTCCAGCACCCGCTCCCGATATGCGACGAGTTCTTCGTAGGCCGCGGCGGCGCCAGCCGCATCCCCCGCCTCCCCCCGCCAGTGAGCCAGGCCATTCAAGACGGCGAGGGCGTCCGGGTGGTCCGGGCCCAGCACCCGCTCCACGTCTATGAGGAGTTCCTCAAGTGCGACGGCGGCACCCTCCGCATCCCCAGCCTCCCCGCACCAGTGGGCCAGGTGAGCCCGAGTGTCGAGGGCGTCAGGGTGGTCGGGCCCATACACCCGCTCAATCTCTATGAGGAGTTCCTCAAGTGCGACGGCAGCACCCTCCGTATCCCCCGCCTTCCCCCGCCAGTAGGCCACGTCGCTCCGGGTGACGAGAACGCTGGGGTGATCGGGCCCCAGCACCCGCTCCCGATATGCGACGAGTTCTTCGTAGGCCGCGGCGGCGCCAGCCGTATCCCCCGCCTCCCCCCGCCAGTGGGCCAGGTGAGTCCGAGCCTCGAGCGTGTCCGGGTGGTCCGGGCCCAGCACCCGCTCCCGGTCCACGAGGAGTTCTTCGAAGGCGGCGGCCGCACCGGCGGCATCCCCAGCCTCCGCCCGCAAGTAGGCGATGTTGTGCCGAGCGGTAAGCGTGTCAGGGTGGTCGGGGCCCAGCACCCGCTCCTGATATGCGAGCAGCCGTTCGCGGGCTGCGGCCGCGCCGGCAGGATCCCCTGCCCTTGCCCGCCAGCGGGCGAGGTCGAGCATGGTGATCAGTGTGTTGCGGTGGTCGGGGCCCAGCACCCGCTCCTCATCCGCGAGAACTTGCTCGAGCGCGGTAGCGGCACCGACCGCGTCCCCCGCCTCTCCCCGCTGCGACGCGATGTTGTATCGGGCGGTAAGCGTGTCAGGGTGGTCGGGGCCCAGCACCCGTTCCAGGTCCACGAGGAGTTCTTCGAGTGCGACGGCTGCGCTGGCCGCATCCCCGGCCTCCCCCCGCCAGTAGGCGAGGCTTTGCCTGGCGGAGAGTGTGCTGGGGTGGTCGGGCCCAAGCACCCGCTCCTCATCCGCGAGAACTTGTTCGAGCGCGGTAGCGGCGCCGACCGCGTCCCCCTCTTTCGCCTGCTGCAAAGCGGCGTGGTATCGGGCGGTAAGGGTGACCGGGTGGTCGGGCCCCAGCACCCGCTCCTCATCCGCGAGCAGTCCCTCAAAGGCCGCGGCGGCGCCAGCCGCATCCCCGGCCTGACCCCGGAAGCGGGCCAGGCTTTGGCGCGTGATGAGCGTGTCAGGGTGGTCCGGGCCCAGCACCCGCTCCCGGTCCGCGAGGAGTTCTTCAAAGGCTGCGGCTGCACGGTCCGCGACCCCCGCCTCTCCCCACCAGTGGGCGATGTTGTGCCGAAGGGTAAGCGTGGCGGGGTGGTCGGGGCCCAGCACGCGTTCCTGATCTACGAGAAGTTGTTCGAGGGCGTTAAGCGCCCCTATCTCATCCCCGGCTCTCCCCCTCCAGCGGGCGATCTCTTGCCGGGCGATGAAGGTGTCCCAGTGGTCGGGACCCAGATGTTGCTGGCTGGTGCTGGCCAGGTGCTGGAAGTAGTCGCGGGCAGCAGTGACCTGGCCAGCCTCGCCGAGGCTTCGCCCCGTACGGAAGAGCACAGGGTGAACGTCATCTTGGTACAGGGCGCCTTCGCTATGGCGGGTGAGCGCATCGGTACTGGCACGCAGTGCTTGAGCGAGGGCGGTGTCGCGTTCAATACCGGGCCAGGCGGCGACCAGAGCGTCCGCGGCCGTACGAACGAGTGGGTCCAGCTGGTCTGCGGGGAGAAGGAAGTCCCGGACGGTGCGCTGGACGAGCTGGTGGACGCGGACTGCTTGGTAGCCGCTGCCGGGCGCGTAGTCGATCAGGCTCAGGCGGTGCAGTGCCCGGAGCGCCTGTGTGGCCTGCGCTTGGACATCTTCGACATCCATCTGGTCCAGCGCGTCATTCGTACTGTGCTGGATGAGGTGGAAGAGGGCTGGCGGGCTGATCAGAACGGAGGCGGGGATGCCGTGAGGGTCGAGCAGTGCGGCGAGCTGCAGCATGGGACGGGCCAACCCGATCGGCGGAAGCCGGTCGGCACGCTCCAGGGACAGGGACAACGTGGCCGGGACGTTGCGGGTCTGGTCGTCAGGCAATCCCGATGCCGCAGGCAGCATGTCCGTGAGGTGACGAGCTCGATCTGCAAGCAAGGCACGGTAGTCGGCACAGCAAAGGTCAGCGTCAACGAGGTAGGCCACTGCCTGGGACAGAGCCAGCGGCAGGTGCCCGAGGCTGTCGGCAAGCCCAGCGAGCTGGTCCTCAGGTTCATGGCGGCCGTGATCAGCCAAAGCAGTGGTGAGATAGGTGATTGCCTCGCCGTCTGTGAACAGCCCCACCGGCACCAGCCGACGGCCGTGTCCCGTGAGGGCTGCGTCGCGGCGACGGGTGGTGATGATGGTGTGGCCGTGCGTGCTGGCGGGGGGCCACAAGCCGCGCAGATCGGCTGGGTCGGCGAGGTCGTCAAGTACGACCAGCCAGCGGCGCGTGGTGCCAGGCCTGGGCTCCAGCCAGGCCAGGAACGCCCGCGCGGCCGAGTCCCCATCATGGAGGTCGGCGCCGATGATCTCGACCGCAGCCTGGGAGTAGCCTGCGACGATCGAGTCGCGGGTGGCAGCGGTAATCCACACCAGCAGGTCGAGCTTGCCGGCCTGCCACAAGGTGCGGGCGTGGTGGGCAGCGAGCTGTGTCTTGCCGACTCCGCCAAGACCGACCAAAACTTGGCCATAGGCCGCAGTGTCCTCGCTATGGCCTGCATGATCTAGCTGCCGGGAGGTGGCCCGGTCCTGGAAGCAGTCTGCCTGCCGGGGGAGCGTGCCGACCTGGTGTGGCCAGGTCACGGGTGGCCGCGGTGCGGCGTGATAGGCGACATTGCCGATCCACGCAGCGGCGATGCTGTGATCCCTGGCCGCAATACTCACTGGCGCACGGATAGCCTCGGGTGCCGGGGGTTGGCTTGTCGGCCCGCTCAGTCCTGGGGCGGGGCCGACGCCGGATGAGGGCCGATCTGCGCATCCCCCTGGATGACTGCGGCCGCGATCGAGCCCTGCTCCGCGCGAATGTCCAGGTTTCCCTGCGTGGCCACTCCGCCCTGTCCGGCCGTCACAGCCACGCCTGGGACGTGATCGACCAGCAGCGTTTGGAGTTGATCGGCAGCCTGCTCGCGCTCCGGCTCCTCCAGGCGCTCCAGTGCTGCCTCGATGCGGGCATGCCAGGCGGCTTCCGAGCTGATCCGCACCCTGTCCACCTGGGTCGGGTCAGCGGTCTCCAAGGCAGCGGCGGTTTGGTCGAGCCGCTCGAGTTCCGCCCGCTCTCGCTGGGCGTCGCCCCTTGCGAACCAGCGCGCCACCGCCTGCCGGAACCCCGTCCACGCATCTGTGCCCGCAGCCTGCACCACAGCCGTGCCGCCCGCCGCGGCCAACGCCGTCAGCGTCTCCACCAGCATCTTTCCGGCCTCCTCACCTGAGCGGCCTCTCTCAAACCGTAACGCCGCATGAGACGTCCCGCAGATCCAGCGCCTTGCGGTAACACCCTCGTGCTTATTGCCGGCAGATACAGATACGCACCCGAATTCATGATCGTCAGGGGGCAGAGGATGACTCATGAACAGCCCAACAGCGCATAAATCAAGCTCGACGGCCACCGGACTGTCGTCTGGCGTGAGGAAGCCACCGTCCGGCTACAGGCTCGCTCCGGGCGCGACGTCACCGCCAACTGGATGGACCTGGCCCTCGCTGCCCTCGACGTGCTCCCGCCGGGCCTGGTCCTCGACGGCGAAGCCGTGAGCTATGCCCACGGAAGGATCGATTTCGCGGCCGCGCAGTCGCGCGCCCTGTCCACCCCCGCCCGCGCCCGCCTCCTCGCCGAGGTCCTGCCCGCCTATTTCGTGGCGTGGGACATCCTTCTCCACCCCGAGCACGGCGACGTCCGGGGACGGCGGTACGACGACCGCCGTGCCCTACTCGTCGACCTGCTGGAGGCGTACGACGTCAGGCCGCCGATCCAGCTGGTTTCGATGACCGACGACCTGGCGGTGGCCATGACCTGGTACCAGCAGCTCCCGGAAAAGGGCATCGAAGGCATCGTCGCCAAGCAGGCCACATCCGCTTACAGGACCACCGGCCGGATCTGGAAGAAGATCAGACATGCCGAGACCGTGGAGGCCGACATCGTCGGTTACACCGGACCGGCCGCCAGGCCACGGGCACTCGCGGTCCGCCTCCCCGACGGCCGCGTTGCGCTCACCCAGACCCTCAAGGCGCCGCTCGCCGCCCAGATCGCGGTGCACCTCACCGTGAGCGGCCCTCCGCGCAGCGCGCGCTCGGTCGGGGGAGCCCTACACGACCGCCGCTCCCGGACTACTGGTTGAGGTTCTCGCCGGGACAACCCGGCACGCAGTGGTGACGGTGACCCGGCTGCGTAGTCAGTGAACCGAACCGCGCGGCCCGGACGCGAGAGACGCGGCCATTTTCTTCGCGTCGATGTCGCCCTCTACGGAGTGGCGGATGTTGCACAGTGGGTGCCCGTCAACACCTGGGAGTAAGGGCCGAACACGTGGGTACGACGCGCCCGTCAGGCGGATCTGCGGAACTCGAGGGCGCTGACGCCAGTCCGATCGCCACGAGAAACGTCGCGACGGTCGCGGCCGAGCCGATCGCGATGCCCAGGTCCCCGGCAGGCGGGACCGACGTGCAATGTCCGCAGTTCCAGGGCTCTTTCGGCGTGATCAGAGTCCTGTGACACCCACGACGCTACCGGCAGGGTCTGACAATGGGACGTCCGTGCCTGGCACGACACCGGCAGACCACGGCGTGCCCTTTTGCACGGAGGTCTGCCGTCGGCCGTCGCCACCGCCGGACGAGGCCATTCGGCCCGTCAGGGGGCGAGTAGATCTTCGACGGCGAACTGGTGGGTGAGGTCCAGCAGCAGGCGGGTTGCCGCCGTACGACGGCCAGTTGGCGAGGCGGCGAGGTCTTGGAGCGGCGCCTCGGTGAGCGCGGGCTCGGGGTGTACGGCGAGGCTGCCGTCGACCTGCTTGTCGTACTGGCTGCCGCGGTTGGCGAGCGCCATCACGCCGCCTTCGGTGACTGCGGTGGCACGGAGTTGCAGCATGCCGTCGCCACCTCGCCGGTGGGCATGGACGGCGGCGGCGGTCACCAGGTCGCGGACCGTGCTCTCGAAGTCGAGCCGGGGCAGCAGGGTGGGACCGTGCTGGAGCGCGGACGTGGCCTGAAGGGCGCCGGCAAAGGAGCCGTCGTGGTGCAGTTCGATGTAGGCGCGGTCGCACTGGCCGGTGTAGGGGCGGGACTCGGTGAAGACCGTCCGTCGCAGGCCGACGCGCGGGGCGAGTTGTGTCAGCCGGTGCCGCAGGAAACTGGCGTCTTCGCTCTCGGACAAGGCGCGGAAGATCTCGGTCATGCCCGGGTCGGCCGACCTGGTGTCGATGACCGGTGCGGTGTCGTACGGGGCCGGTACCGAGCAGACGGCGGTCACGACCACCCACACGCGCCGGGCCTCTCCTGCCAGGTGCGGGTCGAGGCGCGCGGCGAGCTCCTCCAGGCGCACCTCGGCGTCCCGCCGGGCGGCGAAGCGCCGCCGGTACGCGGCCTCCATCTCGGACTCGCCCAGCCAGACCGTGTCGGCGCCGACACGCTTCGGATAGCGCCAGCTGTCCTTGTCCCAGGGCACCAGGTGCGGCGATTCCGGGCTTCGCGGAACCTGGACGACGACCACGGAACGGCCGGGCGTGGAGGGCAACGGCACGGTGTAGACGGTGAAGGCAGGGATGAAAGGCCGCACCATGGAGTTGGCGATGCCGCGGAACCGGTCGGCCAGGGCCCGGGCGCGGGGGTCTTCGACTCCGACGACCGTGTCCGCGCCGCCGGTGCCGTTCTCGGCGACGCCGGTGACGATGATCCCGCCTTGGGCATTGGCCAGGGCGGCGAAGTCCTTGGCGTGCTCGCGATTGTCCTTCACCTCGTCGGCGTCCAGCTTCCAATCGAGATCCTCGGCCTCGCCGAGCCCGATCGCGGCAGCTTGGTCGAGCATCCCGATGGTCACACGACCGGGTTGGGCTCCGACGGAGCGGTGAAGTGACGTGTAGGCCATGGCTGCACCCTACGACCGTCGCGTGAGACGGTCGCACGACGACGTCGCGAGTTCATGTGGCACCAGACGAAGATCGCTCCAGTCCTTCGACTACGGCTCAGGAGGGAGGCCTGGAGCGTACCCGCGAGGTCAAGTGCCGTCCATCGTCTAGCCGTCAGCGGCGGGCGGCTGCCCCATCAGCCAGGCGTGGGCGGCCTCGACGGAGTTCTTCGAGTGGGCGAACCGAGCGCCGATCCGGAAGTGCTCGTCCGCGAGGGCCTGCCACCCGCCGGCCGCCGCGGCCGCGGTCTGGAAGGCCTCGGTGATGTTGTTCGCGACTTCGACGTAGACGTCCGAGCTAGGTGTCACCCATCCGTCGACGACGTCGCGGACGACGTCCATCATCACCCCGTGGAGACGCCGAGGTTTGTCCGCGAGGTCGACTCCGAGCCCCCAGATCAAGCTCCGCATCGCCACGGTCTCCCAGTTGTCCTCGCCCCCGGCGTACAACCGGCCGCTCTGCATGCGCCCCGAGCGCTCGTACTCTCCTTCGGCGTGCTCCCGGGCCACGCGGTACAGGGCGACCAGCAGCGAGGCCACGGCCTTGGGGCCGGCGTCCGCGAAGGCGGCTCGAAGCCGGTCCAGGTCGTGCTCGGACGCGGGCACGACGGGGCGCAGGGGTCCCCGCTCGCTCTTCAGGTCCTCGAGGGAGGCCGGCTCGGCGCCGTGCTGTTCGGCGCCCGCGCACCGGTAGATCGCGGCGCCGACAGCGAACCAGCCACGGTCGTGGGCGTCGACGAGACGGAACGGGTAGGAGACCTCGTCCGCCGTCTCCTGCTCACCGGTTCCCTTGCGGAGCAGGTGGTTGTTACGCAGGCTCGGGTGCGCCTGGTCGGTACGAGCGGTCGGTTCCGGTTCCCCGGAGACGACCTGTTCGGCGGATTCCATCCGCAAGGCCTGGACGGCGACATGCCGTTCGGTGATCTCCGGGTACCGGGCCGCGAGGGCGGCGAGGATCGCGACTGCGGCGTCCCGCAGGAAGTCGTGCAGGTTCCCGGTGGTCCAGCGGCGCCGTGCGGACACCTGGACGAGCAGCATGCCCGGCCGGTGCCCGGCCAGCGGAGCCATCCCGGACTCCCGGGTGGGACGGGGCCCGTAGACCTCGGCGTACGCCCGGTACCAGCCCGCAGCGGGATCCACCAAGTAGTCGACGGCGTCCGCGATCACCTGCGCGGCGGCCAGGCCCTCGGCCCCGGGCGGCAGCATGGTGACCACCATCAGCGGAGCGGTGAACAGCTCGGTACCGTCCCCCAGGCCCAGCGGATCATCCGCCATGGGGACACCGGCGGGGGGTTGGTGCCCGGCGTCGGGCACCTCGTGAGCGTCGAACGTCGCAGCGGCGTTGTTGTACGCCAGGCCCGTCACGGCCATTTCGGCCCGGATCTTGCGCTTTCGCGTGCGGTCCTTCGTCATGCCCTGTCCACACCGCGACACGCCCCACGCACGCGTCGCACCAGATCAGGGGAGACGGGATACAGCACGCGATTCCGAGAACCTTGCCCGGACATCGGGGCTCAGGCGTGGGCCGCGCCCCCTTCGGACTCCGGCGTACGTGCACGCCTCGGGAGCATCCTATCGGCGGCGTGCGCGCGGAGAGCGACGGGCGGACTACACCGCCTCCAGGGCTCCGACCGGCGCCGGATCGGGGGCAGCACCAGGGACGTGCTTGACAGCCTGCCGGGCCTCCACGGCCTTGTCCTTCGGGCAGAGCTCCCAGTGCTTGTGGCCCGCGACGTACGCCGTCAGCTCGCGCAGTTTCGACCACAGCCGCTCGTACTCGCCCGTCTGCTCCAGCGTCCATCCGTCCGTGGCGGGACGCGTCGCGTTGCGCCACCGCTCGGTGTCGGTGAAGCCCTCGTGAGGAGCCGCCGACCAGTCCAGTTCCTTCTGGAAGCGGTGGAGTGCGGCGTAGGTCTCATGCAGTTCCTTCTGGGCCGCGACCAAGTCGTCGGGGAACGCGAAGGGATCGTAGGGCTGCTCGGCGGGAGCGTCGACGGTGGCTTCGGGCGGGGTGGTACTCGGCATGGACTGGATGTTAGTTCGACCCTGTGACATCGATCGGGTCCCCGCGCGCGTCGCGGTGATCAGACCTCAGCCGAAGCGAGGCCTGCCACCGGACACGCGAGTGTCGGTGCCAGCGGAGATGATGACCGCATGACGACCACCATGCGGAGTTTCGCGCTCACCTGGACGGATCCCGACGGCACGCCCCGGGCGTCCGCCGTCTTCCCTGTCAAGTCGTTCTGTTCAGCTAGCGGCTGGAGTAAGTGCTTTTGATCGGCTGTATGGCTTTGTTCGCGAGAACGGGGTTCTCGCACAGATCTTGGGAGCG
Organism: Streptomyces sp. NPDC058683; assembly: GCF_042716195.1. Lineage (NCBI taxonomy): Bacteria > Bacillati > Actinomycetota > Actinomycetes > Kitasatosporales > Streptomycetaceae > Streptomyces > Streptomyces sp. NPDC058683. Next base: position 28,765 of record NZ_JBHXSK010000071.1, on the reverse strand, counting down.
GTCACAGAGGATTACTGGAGCAGGATCAACTTGCGGAGCAGTTCGAATCCTGCTCGTCCGTAGAGCCGTCTTTTGATCTTCTTGATGTCCACGTTGTCGATACCGTCGAACACCAGCGAATCTCAGAACGATTCGTCACCGAGATTCGAACCCTCCGCGAAGAACGAGACAAGCACGCCCACACCTTCCACGTACGCGAATCCGAGCACGTGGACGGCCCGACCTTCCACGTCGGTGCCAAGGCCGGGGTGGCGTTCACGGGTTCCCAGACGTAGGGGGCGTCAGCCACAGTCCGTCGGCAGCGGGACATGGGGTGCGTAACGCTTCCAGTCCGCGTGGGCGTACTTGAGGTCGCGGGCGCACACCGCCCGGCGTACTCGCTGCTCGTTCAGGTCCCAGAGGCGGATCGTGCCGTCGTTGGAGACGCTGGCCAGGGTGTCGTCGTGGCGGGGGTCGAAGGCGATGGTGTCGCCATCCTGCTGGTGACCCGTGAGTGCTGCGTGCAACTGCCAGGTACGGGTGTTCCAGAGGCGGACGACGCCGTCGAGGCCGATGGTGGCGAGCAGGGTGCCCCGGCGGTTGTAGGCCACACCGCTGACCCGTTCAGGGAAGTCGACGAGCGGGGCCCTGGCGGGCTTTCGGTGCACGACGTCCCACAGCTTGACCTGTTTGTCGGCGCCGGCGCTGGCGAGGGTGTGTCCGTCGGGGGCAAAGGCGATACCGCGGACGGAATCGCTGTGTCTCCCCAGCGGCTTGAGCCGTGCGACGCCTGGAGTGAGGTGGGTCAGGTCGAGCAGGCGGACGGTCGTGTCGTCGGCGCCGATCGCAAGGGTGCGCTCGTCGGGGCTGATGGCCAGGGCGCAGGGGGCACGGGAACCGATCGGGACGTCTTTCAAGATAGTGCGCCAGGTGCCGTCGCGCCCCGGTCCTCTGGTCCAGAGGGACAGGTGGCCAAGGCCGATTCCGGCTGCGAGAACGCGTCCGCTGTGGCTGAGGGCGAGCCCGCAGACGTCGCGCACGGTGGTGAACGTCTTGCTCTTCTTGTGAGAGGCGGTGTTCCACAGTCGTACCGTGCGATCGTCGCCACCGGTCGCCAGCGTGCGGCCGTCGCCGCTGACGGCCGTGCGGTACACACCGATGCGGTGCCCCCTGAACACCCCGGTCCTGACTCTTCGTTCGGTGTCGAACATCCTCGGTGTCTCGTCCGCACTGGCCACGAGTGTCCGGCCGTCGGGCAGCCAGGTGACCGAGTGCTGCGGGCTGCCGTCGGCGCCGGGGAGAAAGCCCCGGGTGAGATCCCAGACGGCGGTGGTGCCGTCGGCGGAGGTACTGAGCAACGTATGGTCACGGTGGGTGAATGTGACGCCGCGTACCAGGTCACGGTGTCCGGCGAGGGAGAGCAGCGGCCTCGTGCCACGCACACTCCACAGCCGTACGTGGAGGTCCTCGCCGGCGGTGGCCAGGAGCGTGCCGTCGCCGCTGAACGCCAGAGAGGACACGGCGCTGCCCACCACGGGAGCGGCAAGCGGCTCTGCCGCAGGGCAGACCGTTGCGTCGGCGGTCGTCCCTAGGTTCCTCCACACGGCGACGAACTGGTCGTGGCCTACCGCTGCCAGGCTGCGACCGTCCCGTGTGAAGGCCAGCGCGAGCATGTCGACGAAGTCGAGTTTCCAGCCCCGGATCCGGCACGCACCGAGCCGTCGGTACAAGTCGGCGTCCCACAGCCGGACCTCGCGGTCGCGGCTATCGGTGGCCATGCCCCCGGTGGCGAGGAGTGCGCCGTCGGGGCTGTAGGCCACGGCCCAGACCCTTGTGCCGTTGCTCTGGCCGTCGGACGCCCGCAGGGTGACGGTGGCCTTGTCCGGGTGGTCCAGATCGATCAGGAAGACGTCGGCGCCGCCGTCGGCGACCGCGAGGGTATGGCCGTGGGGGCGAAAGGCCATGGACGCGATCACGAAGCGGGTCGGCATGGGCAGCCGGCGTCCGCTCACCCCCCCGTCCTTCGCTCCCCTGTCGACACCGTCCTCCTCCCACAGCCAGATGTGCCGCTTCTTGTCAGACACGGCCGCGACCGCGCTGCCGTCGGCGGCGAGCGCCACATGATCGACGGAGCCCAGACCGGTGTCCAGCGTGCGTAGCGGCTCCCAGCCGGGCAGCCGCCACAGCTGTACGGCCCCGCCGGCGTCGTACGTCGCCAGTGTCCGGCCGTCCGCGGACGCGACCTGCCCCACACGGCGAGCCGATCCACGTGACGGTGTCCGGCGACGGGCCAAGAACTCGGCCTGGCTGCTCAGCAGCGCGCTGCGGGCGCGCACCCCGTGGTCCAGCCGATACGCCTCGGCGGCCAGCAGGTCGGCCGCCTCGGGCCGGCCCTGGGCACGTGCTTCCGCCGAGGCCAGGGCGAGCTGGGTGGAGCCGATCTCCTCCGCCTGCCGGTGGGCCTGAGCCGTATTGCGCACAGCCTTGGTCTTCTGGTCGAGAGCGAATCCGGCAAGGCAGGCGACGAGTAGAGCGAGGACGGTGAGAGCTCCGGTCAGGGCGCGGAGTCTGCGGACCCTGGCGCGTTCCGCGCGGACCTGGGCGTCCTGTCGCTCCTCCGAGGAACGGAGGAACTCGCGTTCCGTCGAGCCGAGTGCCCCACGCGCCGCGAGTTCCTGGGCGGCGGCCAGTCGTACGCCCTGGTAGAGCAGATGAGGATCCCGCCCGGCCTGCTCCCAGGCGCGGGCCGCATCCGCCAGCTGCTGCCTGACGCGCAGTTCGTCGCGGTCCTCGTCGATCCATCGGCGCAGCCGGGGCCAGGCACGGAGCAGGGCCTCGTGGCTGATCTCCACGTGGTCGGCGTCGGCGGTCAGCAGACGGGCTCGGGTGAACTCCTCGACGACTCCGTCGTATCCCTCGTGACGTCCCGCGCCGTCGGGACCGACCAGTTCGGCCAACTCCTCGCGGCTGACCCGTCTGCGGGTGTCGTCCTCACCCTCGCCGACCCTGACCAGGCTCAGCAGGACCGTACGGGCCGCGTTCCGCTGTTGCGGGTCCAGCGCTGCGTAGACACGCTCGGCCGTCGCGGCGACCGCCTGTTGGACGCCGCCAGTGAGCTCGTATCCCGTGACGGTGAGCCGGCCATCGGTGCGGTGCTGCCAGGTGGCGCGCAAGGTGTGGGACAACAGCGGCAGCGCGCCCGTATGCCCTGGCCCGGCCTCGTCCGTGACGGCGAGATCGCGCAGGAGGATCTCCACCAGGCCCGGTTCCAGGTGGAGCCCCACGGCACCGGCCGGTCCGGTGATCGCCTGCCGCAGTTCCGAGGTCGCCATGGGGCCCAGGGGCAGGGAACGCCGGCGCAGTGCGTCGACCAGGGGCGCGTGGGCGAGGCAGTGCCCGTAGAAGTCGGCGCGCAGGCCGATGACCATGGGTAGGCCGTCGGCGGCGTAGGCGCACAACTGCCGGATGTAGGCCGTGCGTTCGGCCTCATCCGCGCCCTGGGTGAACAGCTCCTCGAACTGGTCCACGATCACCAGTGCGTAGGACTCCAGCGGCCTGCGCGCGTCCTGGCCGCGCAACTCGTCCATGGGATGTCCGGTGGGCGTCAGATACAGCACCTCGGAGGCGGCCGGCTGCCACGCCGGCAGGGCCCCGCGGGTCACCGCCGCGGCCACCCCGGCACGCAGCAGCGAGGACTTGCCGATCCCGGACGGACCGATTACCACCGCCGGGTGCCCGGCCGTGCTCGGGTCGGCCACCAGCCCGAGAAGATCGGCGATCGCGCGGTCACGACCGAAGAACCACCGGGCGTCCTCTGTGCGGAAGGAGGTCAGCCCCGGGTACGGACACATGTCTCCGCCCGGTCCCGTCGCGAGTTCCAGCAGGGCGCCGCCCGCCTTGAGGGCCACGTCGCAGGCCCGCGCGAACCGCAGACTCGGCCGCTGCAACCCTCGTTCGAGGCGGCTCAGATATCCCTTCCCGGTCCCCAGGTCCACGGCGAGCCCCGCCAGCGACTTCCCCGCAGCCAGACGCCGGCGCCGCAGCTCCGACCCAAAGGTGACACCTTCCGAGCCGACGTCGTCGTGCTCGCCATCAAAGTCCGTCACACGCCCCCTCCCGCCGTAGCGCGATCACTCCCTGCCGTTCAAACGACCCAGCGCACCCCTCGGTGACGCACGGCCGAGGAGTAACCCTCCAACATGCAAAAGAGCAGCTCATAGCCGGTTTCCGGGTTTCCGGGCGAGTGGGAAACCGGCAACTCCTTCCGCTGCGCCGCCCGGTTCCGGCACGGTCCATCTCGTCGGGCAGCCGCCCGGCATCCGCAACCCGGAACGGAAGGTGAACCGCGTGTTCACAACGGCGAAGAAGAAGGCCGTCGCTCTGGCGATCCTGGTCGTCCTCGGCGGAGGTGCCACGGCAGCCACGGCCCAGGCGGCGGCTCCCACCGGACAGCAGCTGACGGCGTACCAGCAGGACGCACAGGGCCAGGGCATTCCGTGGGGAACCGTCGTGAAGTTCCTCAAGGGGACAGGTCTTTGGAAGTCACTGGTGCAGGCCGCGAAGAACGGCCGGGACGCGTTCCTGAACCTGTACCACACCCTTCCGAACTGGATCATCACGAAGCTTCACGAGTGGGAAATCGACGCCGAGAAGCTCTTCGACATGATCAACAGCCTGTCCGGCTGACCAATACGACCCGCCGACGAGAAGAGGAGTCCCCTCATGTCCGACATCACCCGATGCAGCCGACTGGCAGCCCTCGCCGTCACCGTCACCGTCTGCGCCGCCGCGGCCGGCCTGGCCCCGGCCGCGCAGGCCGCCGTCCCGGCCACGACGCCGGCCCCGACCCACGCTGCGGTCCGTGCCATGGACCGCGCCGTGCAGGCCGCGACCGGCACCGCTGACCGTCTCACCCCGAACGCCCCTGCGGCAGCGGGCCGCGTCTGTCTGTTCGTCGCCCCAACCGCGGTGGGCGCCCTGGGCCATGCCGGATGGGCCGTCATGGACCGCTCCGGACAGTGGTACTCCGGCGCCACCGAGACCACGTCGGCCAAGGGCTTCAACGGCAACTGGCTGCGCGGCCCCGAAAACGTCAACTCCATGCTCGGCCACTTCAAGGACCAGCGGCGCAACAACGACCCCTACACGCAGTTCCGCTGCAAGAACACCTCCAGCGGATCTCCCGCGGGCGCGGTCACCAAGTTCAAGGGGCTCATGGGCACCGACTACAACTGGCTGACCAACAACTGCCTCACTCGGTCCGTGGCCACCCTCAGGGCGTACTCCAGTGCGATGAACGGCCTGAAGAGCGGCGTCTCGGTCGCGCCGAACACGTACTACACGGTCTACCTCAGCTACGCGGGCTGGGAGTCGAGCATCCCCCTGCGCTAGATCCCACAGCCGGGCGCATGCCACCCTCACGCCGACGCGGGTGGCATGCGCCCACCTGTGCAACAGCCCATTTCATCGAAGACTCCCGATGCTGGTGATCACGGCGGCCGACGCCGATGTTGCCGCTGGCCGTCTCCGGCGGCTGCACCATCCCCAGCGTCTCCGGGGGCCGGACGGCGCTCGGGTCGGGCATCGACGTCCGCGGTCCCGGCCGGCGCAGCGGCGGGTACCTCATCGGACCCGGATCCGCCGTGGACGGCACGCGCTACGTCATCACCCGCGACGTCCCGATCCTCCAACTCCCGAACTGGATCGCGGACCGGCTCACCAACTCCTGGGCGCCCAAAGCACGCCAGAGCTGCTGACTGCTGCTCTGCTCCGGCGGCCGCGATGCAGACGTGCCCCGGTTGTCAGTACCGCCAGGTACGGTGGATATCCGTAGTAACGGCATGCCGCGAACCGCCGTTTCCGCTGTTGCCCCGCGCCCACGCCGCACCGGGGCAGCGCCGCCGGACAAGGACCGAAGTCGGGTCCCGCGCAGCACCACCCGAAGGATCCGTCTGTCCGGCTGCGCCCATTCACGCGACGTCCGGCGGGGAGCGTGGGATCCCGCTTGGAGACGACTGTGACCAAATCAGGCAGCGACTACCTCAAGCGCCGGGCCCGGGAGATCGCCAGTTCCACCGGACGCCGGTTCCCCGACGTCCTCGCCGAGCTGCGCCGCGGACCCCGTACGGCGGCCCGGCAGCCTTCCAATGAACTCGTCCTCGTGTGCAACGGGATGGCCCACCCGATCGACGGCGGTCGATGCGCCCGCGCGGCCGGCCACCAGAACGTCGACGGCTGGGGCTGGTGCAGCTGGGGACCCAACGACGCCGTGCTCGTCTGGGCCGGCTACTACGAGGCTCAGGCGCAGGCGCGGCGGGAGCAGGAAGACGCCCGCCGTGCCGCGCTCACCCCGCAGGAACGGGCCGACGAGGATGCCGAGTCGGAGGCCGCCTACTGGGCGGAGATGGCCGAAGCAGCCCGGGAGCCGTACGACCCGTACGACGACAAGTACCAGGAACTGGTCTGGGAAGCGCAGAACGAAGCGCGCTGGGAGGCCGAAGCCGACCGCGACGACGCCGGGGACCCGTACATCGACTCGTACCAGGAGGCGTGACGTGACCACCGCCGCCCTCAAGTCTTACGGCCCCCTGCAGTTCCCCGACCGCGCCGGCCTGGCGCTGTGGCAGTTCACCCGCGCGCAGCGCCTCGGGCTCATCCTCAGCCCCGACGTGGCCGGCGGCCGATGGTCCGCCGCCGTCTTCGACGACGCCGTCGCCCGCATCGACACCATCCGGCAGGCCGTCGGCACCCTGCCCGACGTCGGCGCCACCCGCGCCGAGGAACACCTCGCCGCCCGTTTCTCGATCACCGTCCACGCCGGTACTGCGGCCGAACTCGCCCGCCGCGGGCACCTGCCCGTCGTCGGGGAGTACCGGGACCGCCCGCTCTACTGCGGGCTGGCCCTGGAGAGTTTCCGCGACCGCCGTAAGGTCGAACGTGCCTCGGCCGCTGGCCAACTCCACATGCGTGACGCTGCCGCCGAGATCCTCGGCGTGAGAGAGCGCGACTTCGACCACCTCGTACGGGCCGGGCTGCTCGCCCACTCCGAGATCGTCGAGGGACAGCACCACACGCAGGTCCGCCTCTACCGGCAGGCCGATCTGGACCGGCTCACCCGAAGCCGCCGCATCGACTGGCCGGCCGTCCATGCGACCCCCAAGGGCCATCGGTCCCCACTCGCCTCACTCCCCACCAGGTCGGCCGACCGGTGACCGTACCGAGCGTCCACAGCGCTGGCTGCCCGCACGATGACGAAGATCTCCCGCTGCCCCACGTTCGTCGCTACGCCGTCCCTCACCCCTTCAATACGGGATCGCGATCCAGCAGCAGTCCTCCGGAGGACGGGGCGCGGCGGTTCTTCTTCCTCGACGATGACGACCGTGATCTGATCGCGCTGCGTCGTACGGACGCGCACCAGCTGGGCATGGCGGTGCAGATCTGCACCGTTCGCTACGTCGGCCGGTTCCTCGGTGAGGACCCGCTCGCGGTGCCATGGGAGGCCGTGGAGTACCTCGCCGGGCAGCTCGGCATCGACGATTCCTCGCCGAAATAGACGTCGGCGTCGGCCGGCTCCATCTCCCACAGTGGACGGCTGAACCTGTCCCGGATCAGTTCTAGATGGTTGGTGTGGTTGCGGATCGTGCTGTCGACCAGACCGGCCGAAGCCCTGGCGAGCACGAACTCCGCCAGCACATCGGTCTCGAACTCGGCGAGCTCCTCCTCGCTCACCGGCGCCTGATACTTGTGCAGATCGCGCACTACGGCCAGAGCCAACCCACGCCTCCACGGCTTCACCCAGGCTGAAGGAATCCCGACAGGAATGACGGTTGCGCACTCCGAACGAGGTTGGGTGAGAACGGCCTACTGTCACCCGGACGAGGTATCAGGCCCAGGTCCAGGCACTCTCAGGGGCGTCAGCGAGCTGCGGACGAAGGCGGAACTCGGGGACTATTGCTCACCCTTCTTGTGGTGCTGGGAGAGAGCCGGTGAGGAGTCCGAGCCCCAGCGGGGTGCAGGAGTGCCAGACGGTCTTGCCGTCACGGTGAGCGATGGTGAGGCGGGCGGCGCGGAGGGCTTTGGTGTGTTCGGACACGGAGGACTTGGCCAGGTCTAGTTGGGAGGCGAGGTCGGTGGTGGTGCGTGGCCGGGTGAGCTGTTCCAGGATGGCGGCGCGGGTGCGTCCCAGCAGCGTGGCCAGGGCATTGGCGGTGGGGTCGTCCAGGAGGGGGAGCGGGGTTACGGCCGGGTAGACCAGGAACGTTGACTGGGCGTATCTGCCGACCAGGGGCCGTCCGGTCCAGAAGACGGACGGCAGCAGGGTGATGCCGTGTCCGTCGAGTGTGACCTCGATGTCGTCGGTGCTGTCGAACTCGAGGGTGGTGCCGTGCCATCGTGCCCCCGGGGCGAGGCCGGTCAGCGTCGCACGGATGCCCTGGGCGGCCAGGGACTGGACGCGCCAGGCGCGTTCGGCGTCGAATCCGGCGCGGATGCGGTCCCATGAGCGGGCCAGAATGCCTGCGTGCACTGACCGTACGGCGTGTTCCAGGATCTGCCAGGCCTCCCGGTCGCGGTCGGCCAGCAGGCGGGTCCACGGGATTGGGCGGCGGCCGGCGGCGTGTACGCGGCTTAGTTCGGTGCGGACGAACGGGGTGGAGGCCGACAGGACCTGGTCGAGCCCGTCATCGAATCCCCGGCTCATCGGGTCCAGGAACAACGGCCCTTTGGCTGTGGCGGGCACCAGTTCCAGCAGCGGCCCCGCGGAGCGCGGCAGGGTGTGGAGCGTCCGCCGCCGCCAGGGGGTGAACAGCGGATCGGGCCGCTGCAGCGCTGCGATGGCGAGTGTCAGCTCGACCATGGGTGCTGGCTCGTCGGCGAAGGTCACTTGCAGCAGATCCTCGGCGGTGAAGCACAGCCGCAGCACAGTTCCCCCTTGCCATGGTGAGTCAGAGCAGGCACCTCACAGTTCGGCCAGGAGCGAATCGAATGCGAGAGCCGTTCTCGAACCTGATGGTGGGACAGCGGTTCCGAGTGTGAGCCGTACGTCGGACACGGGGAAGCGGCTAACCGGCCACAGGATCACAAGACTGCTTCCGCAGCACACCTGCCAGCGCTTGATGGGCTACCGGGGCAACATCCCATCGGCTCCGAAACAAGCACTGAGTAGATCGGACAGACACCTGCTTGTCCCAGACGTCGCATTGCTGTCGACAGCACGCCTGCCGGTCACATCGTCGTGTCCAGCATGGCTTCGGTTAGACAAAACACATGATTGGAGAAGCAAATGCGCACACGCCTGGCAGCCCTTTCGGCTGCCGCTGCCGCAGTCGCTGCCCTCGTTCTCCCCGCCACGGCGCAGGCAGCCACAGCACAGACCTCTGCCCCCTCGTCTGCCGCCGAGTGGGTGGTCCACAGTGGCCCCTATCCGTACCTGGACAGTTGCCAGCGCGCAGGTAGGGCCTACGGCTACAACTCCAATAACTCGTACTGCAATCAGGTCTTCCTCGGCCGTTGGTACCTGATCGTCTGGGAGTAGCCGTTAGCGCATGCTCTGCCAGCTTTTCTTGCGGCCCTCCGGCCCGAGCAGGCGCGCCCACTACCCGGCCTCATCTCCACCGACCATCACTCGCCACGCTCCCCACGCCGCCCGCGCACCCGGACGACGGGACATACGGACCGCCGCCCATAACATCGCCACGGCCACCACCGTCAGACAGACGACAATCACCGCCAACATTTCGAAACAGGCGGGGAACTTTCCTTTCACGCGAAAGTCCAGTTCTCGACCAGCCACGCGACGTCTGTTACGTCCAGACTCTTTTCGTGCCTTTGATAGTCAAGGACGGAGAGAGGGGGACGTTCAGGTCCAAGTGGAGAGACACGGGACTGGCGGCTGTAGCGATGGCCGCGTTCATCGCACCGGCCGTGGCGGTTGGGACGGCCGGCCCGGCAGCGGCAGACGCGCCCTGCGGGACATCAGCGCCGGACCTCGACGGCAGCTCCTGGGCGTACTCCGCCAACGGCCACAACATGCGCGACGGCTCCAACGTCCAGTGCGACATCAACGGAATCGCCTACTCATCCCACCGACTGGACTACCACTGCTACACAACGGCCTACAACGGTTCCATGTGGACGTACATGCGCAACGACACCACGGGAGCCCAAGGCTGGATCGCAGACTCCAGTCTCGACGCCCGCCCAAAAACACGAAGGGACTGCACGCCATGCACTTCCGGCATTCTCGCCTAGCTACCGCTGCCGGCCTCCTGGCCGCCGCCCTCATCGGTACCGCAACACCAGCTGACGCCCAGACCGCCGCAAGTGGAGACAGCTTCGCCACGCAGGCACGCACCGCCGGGCTGTCCGCTTCGCAGGCCCAAACGCTGCAAAAGCGGATCGACACCCGGTTAGCCGAGTTCGGCGGCGTTCAGACAGCCGCCAACGAGATCAAGCTGCCCAGCGGCATCGAGCTGCTGCTGCCGCTCCCCGGCGAGGCCCGCGCGCGCGATCTCGACGCCCCGAAACAGACCACGAACGCCCAGGCACCAGCCTCCTGCGCCTACTACACATTCTGCGCCTACGCAGGAACGAACTTCACGGGCGAAGTGCTGCGACAGGCGGACTGCGACGACTTCTTCAGCATCCCCTGGAGCAGCGACGGATCCTGGAGCAACAACCAGTCCAGCGGAACCAGGGCCCGAATGTACGACGAAATCGACATCCTGATCTACACCACGCCGGGCGCCTATTCGGAGGACCGCGTCGGTGACTGGGAACCCGTCTGGTGGGTGGATGCCTGCAACTGACCGGTAGGCACGACGCGGACCGCTGGTGCGGCAAGCCGGGGCCGGTGGAGGTCGACGGCCATCTAAGCCGCGAGGACCGCGGCGGAGCGGTAGACGATCGCGAGTTTATCGAACCTCGTGGCCAGGCCCCGCCACTGCTTGAGCAGCGCGAAGGACCGCTCGACGACGTTGCGGTTCTTGTAAGCGACCAGGTCGAACTTCAGTGAGCGTCCGCCCGATGAACCGCGGCGGCGTCGGTGTTCCTGCTCTGGTCGCGTCGTTCAGGGATGACCGCGACGATCCCGCGAGCCTTGAGGTTCCGCTCGGATCGCGCGGGAGGAGTGGGCCTTGTCCCCGAGCAGCATGGTCGGCCTCGTGCGGGGTCGGCCCTGCTCCGGTGCGCGGGACACGCGCAGGTCTTCCAGCAGCAAGGGCAGGGACTGTCCGTCGTGTGCCTGCCCGGGTGTTACGACGAGGGCCAGAGGTCGGCCCTGCGCCCTGGTGGAGGCGGGCGCCGCTGCAGCGTCTGTGACCTCGACGTGCTGATCGACTGACCTGCTCTTCGAGTGAATCGACGGCCGGCGGATAGCTGGCCGTCGAGATCGGATAGCCGCTCCCGCGACCGACCGCCGTCAGCACCTGGGACAGACGCCTGTGGTGATCCGGTCCGCAGCCCGAAGGGCAGGAGCACGGCAGCGGGCATTTGAGCCTGTCGGGTCGACGGGTGTAATCGTCTGCGGATGGTGTGGAGCTGAGGCCGGGACCGGTAGCCCCGGCCTCAGTGCTGTCCCCTTCCGGACTCGTCAATATGCACACCACGAAGTCACCAATAGTGAGTGAGGTTAACAAAGAAACTTAGTGAGTCTGACGGATAAGTGGGTGAACTCTGCTATGATGACGGGCAGTTGAGTGTCATAGGAGGGTGAGTGAGCCAGTCACCGCAGGAAGAGGGTGCGATCAACGCGACCACGGCGCGGAACAAGCTGTACGCGCTGGTGAAGCTCGCCGAAGAGGAAGGGCGCACCACTGTGATCACCAAGCACAGGGTGCGCGCTCTCCTGGCGCCACTGGACAGGTTCCCGGCAGCGCGGAAGACCGAGGCCTTCCCGGCCCACGTGCTGAGCGCTGCGCAGAAGGATTTCGGCGACCTCGTCACGCTGGCTGCCCAGGGCCAGCCGCAGGTACTCATGCGGAACAGCACGCCGGTCGCGGTCCTGCTCCCCGCCGACCCCTCCCCTGATGCCCTCTCATCCGACACGGCCGCGCACCCCGGCGCGGCGACCGCAGGAGGTGCGGTGAACAGCCAAGGCCACCAGAACCGCGGCACTGCGCCGCGCAGGCTCGCCACGCTCGGCGACGCCATCGGTTCCGTACTCACCGACGGCCCCGTCGGCGGCCCCACCTTCGGACTGCCGGGCCTGGACGCCGCCACGGGTGGTCTGCAGCGGGGCAGGCTGACGCTCGTGGCAGCCCGTCCGAGTGTCGGCGGGAGTCTGCTGGGTCTGGCCGCCGCGCGGAAGACGGCGCTCGCCGACCGCCTCAAGGTCCTGTACGCGGCCTCGGGGCCGAACCGGGACGACATCTTCCGCCGGATCATCGCCGCCGAGGCCGGTGGTGAATACGCGCGTCTGAAGCAGGGCCGCCTCACCGAGCATGAACAGCAGGTCGCCCATCAGGTGGTCCAGGCCGGGGACCTCCTGATGATCGATGACGGCAGTGACCTGACGGCCGAGGACATCAAGGAGACCGCCCCGCACATGGAGGGCCTCGCCCTCGTGGTCGTTGACCGCCTGCAGGCCGCGAACAGTGCCCGCCTGCCGCTGTCCGGGGACCGTCTCCCCGACGCCTCCCAGATTCTGGCGACTCTCGCGCGCACGCTGCACGTGCCGGTGCTCGCCATCGTGGACAGCGACGATCCCGCACTCCTCGATCTCCTGGACGCCGACGTCACGTTGACCCTCACGCCGACCGAGGACCTTGCTCGGGTCCAGGTGGTGGTCGCGGAGCGCGACTTCGGCACGATCGGCTCGGCGTACCTGCAGCCCGATCTGGTCCACGCCCGCTTCCTCGACGCCGGCGCCGCGCCGCTCGAACGCGCCGACAGCCCGGCGGGCCGCGGGCCTTCGGCGGCCGTCGGCGGAACAGCGGCGCTGGAACTGGCCGAGGCCGCCCTTCCCTACACGTCCGGCGGACACCAGGGGATCCCCGCCGCCCTCACCCCGCGAGCTGGCGGCATGGCGGACGGCGATCGCGGGCGGCGACCAGGGCACGCTGAAGGAGATCCTGCCGACGCTGCTCCAGGCGGCCGCCACGGTCTCCCAGTGGCCGGATACCCATGAGGGACACCGCCTCGCCGCCGCGCTGCACCCCTACGGCACGCCCGAGTCCGCCGACACCACCGAAGACGCCGGCCTGTCCGCTGCCGCTGTTCACGCTCCGGCTGACAGCGGACAGGCCCAGGCCGACGTGACGGAGGACGAGGACGACGGCGAGGACGGTCTGAAGCCGGGGGATGAGGAGGACGAGCCCGAGGGCGCAGTCTTCCCGGGCCTGCGGATCCTCAAGGAGGCGGTCGGCCGCTCGAAGATGCACCCGATCCCCGTCATCCGGATCGAGGACCGCGACAGTGCCCCGTGGACACTGATCACTGAGGACATGGTCGGTGAGCCCAGCTGGCTCCACGCCGGCGTCACGAGGACCCGCGTCCCGTACATCAGGGCGAACGGGAAGCGCGTCAGGCGAGACCGCCTCGATGTACCCGAGTCCTTCGGGGCGGGCGTGCTGTGCCTGATCGACCGCAACGGCAGCTTTCCGTCCGCCTGTTCGGCCGTCCCCCTCGCGCCGAACGAGCTGAAGCGCACCGGTCCGCTCGACGCGTACGACAAGGCCAAGGCCGGCATCTACCTCATCGACATCCCCGCGTGGAACCGCACGGACATGCCGCACCCCTTGGGCCAGATCCTGGCAGCGCCCGATGACGAGGGCCGCGTGTGGGTCTCCACTCCGCACATCAGGCTCCTTGCCCGGCTTGTCAGGGAACGCCACCTCGACGCGATGCCGACCATTCACGACTCGTGGACCGGGCGGGCCAACGAGTCGCTCTTCAAGCCGTTCTACGAGGCGACCAAGCAGGCGCGGGCTGAGCTCGTCGAGGCCGGCGGCGCCCCGTACAAGGCGTACAAGACCCGGCTGTCCATCGCGCTGCGTCTGCTGTGGCCCAAGCGTGCCGAGCAGAAGTCCCCGTTCTGGCGGCCTGACTGGCGCGTGAGCATGGTCGCTGAGGCAGAAGTCCGGCACTGGATCATGGCTTTCACTGCCGTGCTGGCCGGCCACACCCTCGTCGCCCTGCGCAACGTCGACCTTGCTATCTTCTGGACACCTCCGGGCACGCCTCCGGACACGTACCGGATCGGGACCGGCTTCGGTGAAGTGAAAGCCAAGTACGTCCTGTCCGGCGAGATCATCCCCGAAGGTGACGACTGATGGCCGGCCCCACCGGACGCGGCAACTCCCTGGGCGCCGCGCTCAACGACCTCCTGCGCTCGCAGGTCACCCCCCGCCACCGGCTGTCCACCTACACCGCCAAGCACTGGCACGCCCAGCTCTCCCAGCTGACCGGCACCCGCCGCGGCTACCAGGCACTGGAGGACGCCGGCCTCGGGGTGACGACCCAGACCCTGATCAACTGGCTGTCGGATCCCGAGTACAACGTCCGCCGCGGCTACCGCGACATCATCCACACCGCCTACGAGAACGCGGCGACCGTCCCCGCCGACCCGATCCCCGACCACGTCAAGCGCGGTCAGTTCGAGATCAGCGGCGTCGTCAGGACCGGCGAGGACGAACGCGAACGTGGTACCCGGCGGGCAGCGCCGCTGCGGATCGACGGCAGCCGCGGCACCTGGGACGACATCGAGCAACTGTGGCTGGCCGGCGAGCTCACCGACGACGAGTTCGAGGACCACTTCATCGACGACGTCATCGTCGAGGACATCGGCGAAGGCACCGACGGATGGGAGTTCCCCGGCGCCTCGTACGCCGTCGAACTCCGGTAGCAGCGTGCGCAACGGCCCGCACACCCACAGCAGCAAGGGAATCCGGACATGGGCAACCCCGGCCAGCGCCCCCTGTTACCACTGGTCATCGTGCATCAGGAGGCGGCCGCGCATGCCCAGCACCGCGTTGCCAGCCTGCTCGAAGCCGCCGGCGCCGCACCGGCAGAGGCCCGGCGCCTGATCGCGGTCATCCAGGCCGGCGCCGTGGAAGCCGCCCACGCGGAGGTCATCGAACACGACGCGGATGCCCCGCCCGGCCGCAGCGCCCCCTCTGACGCGATCTGGCGGGGTGCCGTCGAGGCGGTGGCCGGCCTGCTGACCCACATCGCCGACCGCACCGTCCGCCAGGCCCAGCCGACAGCCGAGCTCTCCCGGACACTCCCACCTGCGCCAAGCCGCACTCCGCGCCGCTCGACGACGATGGTCGACAGCGTGGGGGAGGAGCAGGTGCTGCGGGTTCTGGAAACGGTCGAGCGGATCTTCGTGTCCCTGACCGGCTACACCCAATTCGACCGCGACCTGTCCGAGGAGATCCTCCCCGTCATCCTCAAGGCGGTCAGTGCCGAGCAGCAGGACGGCTACGTGAGCCGCCTGGAGGCCTTCGCCGCGGACAAGCGGGAACGCCTCGCGCGGCTGTATGCCCTGTACGGGCCGGGAGGTCGGTTCGAAGACCGGGATCTGTGCTACCTGCCCCACCAGCCCGAGAGCCTCGTGGTCTGCGAGCGCCTGGACACCGTTCCGCGGTGGCTCGACTCGGTATGGAACGACGAGATCGCTGCCGCGCTCGTCCTCGACCGCGTCACCCAGTACTGGCGCTTCGGGATCTGACCACCCGCAGGAAGCGTCTCCCTCGGCCGGCACCAATCGGACGAGGGGCTCGTGGAGAGGACACGGACATGGCTCAGCTGAGGATCCGGGACCTGTGCGGCCTCCTCGGCCGGGCGCCCAGGAGAAGCGACCTGGCGCAGGACGGGATCCGTCTGGTGTACGACGGCCAGACCGTCCATCTCTCCACCGCCGACGATTCCGCAGGGTGCTGAGCTCGCCTGCACTTCTACTGCTAGGGCCTGTCCGGCCGCTCATGTGACTGTCCCACGCGGTGCTATGCGCGTGATCGCCTAACCAAATCCGAACCCCCTGCGGATGGTTGAGCAGCGATGTCCGAACCATTTGCCAGTGTCCTGTTGATACCCATTAGAGGCCCATTAGACGAGAACGACTTACCTACCGGTTCCTTCACGTACCGGGCGAGCACTCTCGACAGGCCAATGTGAGAGGGGTCACCCTGGCGCTTACGTCCCCTTCGAGGGCCGCCAGCTCGCACCTTGCACGTGAAGGTACGAGCTTGGCCTTCACGGCGCGGAGGCCGAACTTCCGCACCTGTAGGGCTTCCTGACGGAGGCCGGAAGGGAGACGTGGTCTCGAAGCCGATGAATTGGCTGAAGGACCGGTGGCAGAGCAGGTTACGACCGCACGTCTCTTCAGAGAGGGTCTCCGCGGCTTGCGAGGTGTTCCTCGTGGCCGCGTGGATCTGGGAGAAGTGGCTCTGAAAGGGGTGAGCCCCAGCTGAGACGTCAGCTAGGGCCCACTCGCACCGAAGCCAGTGGCCTCGTCCTCGTGGTCCGTCGGGTAGCGCCGTCGGGAGGGCGGGGTCGCTGGCCACTGGTACGCGGCGTCAAGGAGATTTCGCGTACCGCTTGACGAGAGAATCCCAGCGTATCCGCAGGTACGCAAGGGGGGGATGTACTACCCAAATGCCTCATAGGCGGCAAACATCTTGTGCGGATCCAGGCACGGTGCAGTCACATGATCAGCCTGACAGGCCCTAGTAGTGCTTCGTTAGGTTCTGGTTCTGCGGGTGGGTAGGGGGCGGCCGCAGGTGGTGCAGGTGCCGGTCCAGCACCTCAGCAGGTCCTGAAAGATGTCGAGGACTTGGTAGAGGGTCAGGCCGGCGTGTGGGCTTTTGGGTCGAGCCGCCGCAGGGTGAGGAAGGCCTGGGCGGCGGTGACGAGGGTGACGTGGTGGTGCCAGCCGCGCCAGGTGCGGCCCTCGAAGTGGTCCAGGCCCAGGCCGTGTTTGAGCTCACGGTAGTCGTGCTCGATCCTCCAGCGCATCTTCGCCCACCGCACGAGTTCCCCGACGGGTGTGGTGGCGGGAAGGTTCGAGATCCAGTAGCCGGTCGGGGCTTCCTGCCCGGCAGGCCATTCCACCAGCACCGTGTATGTGGGCAGGACACCGTCCCACCGGTAGTGCCCGCCGCCCGCCTTCTGAGCGGCGGCCAGGGCCTGCTTGCCTGCCGGACGCAGTGTGAGCACGCCGAACCGTGAGGTCATCCGCCCTTTGCTGCCCTGCCGCCAGGTCACCTCAGCGTGCACGTCCGTGGTGAGCTGGGCCGCGTGCTGGGACAGGGCTCGTGGCGGGGTGCGATAACGCGGCAGGGTCGGTGGTCCCAGGCCGCCGTAGTCGGGCTGGTGCGGCTCCGCCTCCGCGGGGTGGGCGACTTCCTTCCCGGTCAGTGCCAGCACATAGGCCAGACCACGTTCCTCCAGTGCGAGGCGGAACGGGGGGCTGACGCCGTAGCCGGCGTCAGCGACCACGATCGGGGCATTCAGCCCCCACGCGGCGAGCATGTCGAGCAGGCCGAGCGCCAGACGCCACTTCTCCTGATGACCCGTGCCCTGCGGGACTCCGCTCGAGCCCCGAGTGACGGAGCCCCCTTTTCGGGCCCCCGCAGCATGCTGATGGGCACGGACGATGGTGGAGTCGACAGACACGAGCCAGTCGATGTCCCCGGCCGCGTCCGCCCTCGCCTGGGCGGCCTGGAGCATCCGCTCGAACGTGCCGTCCAGAGCCCACCGGCGGAACCGGGTGTGCAGTGTGGCCCACGGGCCGTACCGCTCGGGCACGTCCCGGCAAGCGGTCCCCGTACGGAACTTCCACACAATCCCGTTGAGCACCGTGCGGTCGTCCAGTCGCTTCCTGCCCCGCAACGACTCGGGCAGCAGCGGCCGGACGAACTCCCACTCAGCATCCGACAGTTCATGGCGACGTATCACTCGGCCGTGATCCACCACTGAAGATCATTCGAAGACACCGCTTAGCGGGCGAGAGCTGCTCGCCCGGCGGCATCTCGAAGCGGTCGGGAGATCCGTTCAGCCGATGGTGAAGCGCTGGTTCTGGGCGCCTCGGTCGCAGCGGGCAGTGCGGTAGTAGCCGTTGTCCTGCTGGTAGAGGCAGCGGCCCGTGCCGACGCTTTGGAGCATGATGGCGCTGCGGGCGGCGGGCTGGACGGTGCGCCACTTCTGGTATGAGCCGCCGTTACAGCGCAGGGGGTAGACGTCGCCCCGGTCATTGCTGTCGAGGCAGCGGCCCCAGAAGTTGTTCTTAAGAGTGGTGCTGGTGTTCAGGCGGCCGTTCCACTGCCACAGGAGGCTGCCGCGTCCGGTGGTGCAGCGGTCGCCCTTGAGGCCGGTTTCGGAGCTCTCGCGCAGGCAGTCACCGTAGCGGTAGTTCGCGAAGCGGCTGGTGGCGGTGGCAGCCGAGGCGGGTGTGGGGGTGAGGAGGGGGAGGGCGAGGCCGACTGCGGCGATGAGGGCGGCGAAGGCTTTCCGGGTCGGGCGGCGCACTGGGGGTCTCCTTACAGCGGTTTTCAGAGGTACCTCGACAGGATTCCCGAACACCACCGCCTACGCCTGAAAAATGGGGAAAACCCCCGGATCGAGCCGCTCATGCCGGCCGATCCGGTCCGGGGACAGCGCTGGGCCGATCACCGCGGCACGCTCGAGACCATCGCTCATGATGTGGGCGTGACATTTGAAGACAACTCCTAGCCGGCGCGGTCCGGCTGGGCGGACACGGGGCGGGTCTCGGCGTAACCGCGAATCCACACGGTACGCAGCGTCGACGTGCTCGGGTACGGGCGGACCGTCGGCGGGTCGCCCCGCTCACCGGCCTCGCGAACGCAGAACGAACGGTTTCTGACTGGCGCGTTGTCCCAGGGCGGCGTTCAGCGGGCCTGGCGGATCGCTTCTGCGGTGAACTTCTGTCCGCCATCCGGGGGGGCGCCACTCCTACGCCGCCGCTCCGCAGGCGCGTGAGCCGCTACCTGTCTTGACCGGCAAGCCCCTGCCGAATCAGGAGAGGTGAAGGCATGCGCCAGACCAAAACGAAGTTCGCCCTCGTGGCCGCGATCGCCACCGTGTTGCTCGCTCCCCTCGCGGCCGCTCCCGCTGCCGCCACAACACACCGTGCCCCTGACAGCACAGCCAGCGCAGCGGCGGTACGCCGGGACCTTCCCGAGCCGCCCCCCGCTGACATCGTCCGCAAGGAACTCGGCGAACTGAACGTCGCCGCCCCGCACCCGATGACCGGCTACTCAAGGGCGAAGTTCCCGCACTGGGTCATCCAGTACGGCACCTGCGACACCCGGGAAGTCGTCCTGCAACGCGACGGCCAGGACGTCGTCCAGGACGACCAGTGCCGTGCCGTCTCCGGTGTGTGGGTCAGCGCGTACGACGGCAAGGTGTCCTCGAAACCGTCCACTGAGGTCGACATTGATCATGTCGTGCCGTTGGCCAACGCATGGCGCTCCGGAGCGGACGCGTGGGACACCGCGCTGCGCCGCAAGTTCGCCAACGACCTCATCGAGCCCCAGCTGATCGCGGTCTCCGCCTCCAGCAACCGGCAAAAGGGAGACCAGTCCCCCGACCAGTGGGCACCGCCCCTGCGCTCCTACTGGTGCACCTACAGCCGCGCCTGGACGCACGTGAAATACACGTACCACCTCAACATCACCGAGGTCGTTCATCCGGGCCCTGGACCGCTGGCCCCGGATCCAGGCCTACGACGTGCCCGAGCTGTGGGTGCGCCGGGTGGCGATCAACCTCGCGGTCAGCGAGATCCGCCGGTTACGCCGGCGTGCCGCGGCTCTGCTGCGCCTGGGTGCCCAGCGCCCGCTGCCCCACCTCACGCCGCAGACCGTCGAGGTCGCCGAGATGCTGCGCCGTGTTCCGGTGAACCAGCGCCCGGTGCTGTTGCTGCACGACGTACTGGATCTGCCGATCGAGCAGGTCGCCGAGCAGCTGGGCCTGCCGGTGAGCACCGTGCGCGGCAGACTCGCCCGAGCCCGCGCGAACCTGGCCCGCCGTTTCGCCGCCGATCCGGAAGGAGCTCTGTCCCACCATGACCGACCCTGAACACGGACTTCGCCGACTCGTCGAGGAGGGCGCGCGGGCCGCCCGGCAGCCGCCCCTCGCGGACCTACGGCGCAGGGCCCGGCGCCGCCGCACATTCCGCGAGGTCGCGATGGTCACAGCCGTGGCCGCCACGGTGCTTGCAGCCTTCCCCCTGGTCGCCTGGGAACGTTCCGGAACCAGTACACCCGGTCCGACGGCGCCCCACACCCCCCAGCCCACGGTGACCGGCCCCGCCAAGCCTCTGCTCGCCTCGCCGTCCGAGACCGTGCCGGGCGGCACGATCACGCTGACCGGTACGGACTGCGCCCCCGGGAAGTCGGTGACCGTCGGGATCCGCTGGGACCGCGGCGCGAAGCTGAACCTCTCCATGGAAGAACAGAAAGAGTCACCGGGGCAACCGCAACCAACCGCCACGGCCGCCGGGACATACGAGCTGTCCTCGGTCAGTGCACTCGCGACCGGGTCCTTCGAGGCCAGAGTCAAGATCCCGACCACCACCGCGGTCAACAAGCCCACGCTGTGGGCCCGTTGCCAGACTGCAGCCCCGTCCCACCAACTCACCCAGAACGTCTCGATCGTCGTCCGCAGCCCCTACCAGTAGGGCTCCGTTACTGAGCTCGCCGGATTGTTTACGGGCGCTGAGTGAGGGTGAGTCCGGTGCCGGCGAGGCAGCCGTCGATGAGGTCGGGTCGGAGTTGGATATGACGCAGGCCCCGGCGCAGGGTGCGTTCGAGATGCTCGTCGTCGGTGAAGGCGGTGTTGGCCAGCGGGCCGCGCCGTAACAGCGACCAGATACCCTCCACCGGATTCAAGTCCGGTGCATAGGAGGGCAGTTGCACGATGGTGAGCCAGTCATGTGCGGCCGCGTACTCACGCATCCCGGCGGCCCGGTGGACGTTGAGATTGTCCCAGATCAAGACGATGGGGGCGCCGAGCTCGATGTGGGCGCGGACGACCAGGTCGCGGTAGTCACGCCAGGAGAAGCTGTCACGTGCTGTGCCCCTGTGCTTGCGGTGGCGGTGCGGCCGGTAGACCAGCCGGGATGCCTCGCCCGGCCGGTAACAGCACATGCCGGCGATCGACCAGCGGCGCCAGGACCGGCCCCGCACCCGCACCACGGGCGTATACCCACGACGGCCCCAGGTGCGGGCTCGTGGCGGCGTCATCGAGAACCCTGCCTCGTCCTCGAAGACGACAAAGGCCCCGAGCGCCGCCGCAGTCATTCCGCCTGCGGCCACACGTCCTTCTTCCACAGTTCGACCGCATGCTCGTCGCGCTCCATGGCCCTGCGCGCGGGAGACTGCCAGGACCAGCCGTGGCGGTGCAGCAGCAGCCATACCGCCGCCATCGAGCAGTCGATCCGGAACCTGAAGGCGATCACGGCTCTGATCCGTGCCAGAGTCCACCGCTGGTCCTCCCAGCCGTGCTCGGCGGGTCCCAGAGCCAACTCCTTCTCCAACTCGGCGAACTGGCCGTCGGACAGCCTGGGCAACTTCGGCGGCCCTGCGGTGGCGAGAGCATCCATCCCGCCCTCCCGCCAGGCACGCCGCCAGCGTTCCACCGACCGCTCGCTCACCCGCAGATCCTTCGCAATCACCGCGGTCTTATCGCCGCGTGTGAACCGTTCGCCCGCCTCGTACCGGATCCGCTCACGAAACTGTCGCCGCTCGGCGGTCAATCCGCCGCCCTGCGTGTACCGCATACCACCGGCCTACCGCAGGGATCAGCACCCGACAACAACCCGAAGAGATCAGTAATGCGGCGAGTTCTCTGCGCGGTGGCTCAGCTCGGTAGGCCGACGCCACCCGCCGCTGTATCACGCCCACCGCCACATCCATCACCGGCTGGCCCCCCGGATCCGCGTTTGCTTCGCAACCTCCGAGGGACACCGGCCCGGCGCCGTGAGTCCGGCGGGTCGGCCACCTGTCGGACTCACCAACCACTGATCACGCCCCTGACCGGTGCGGCCACATCAGTTACCACCCATGCCAGCCCCGTTGATCAGGATATTTCCCATGGTCAGCGCCTTCAGGGTGAAGTCGACCCGCTGATGGTCCAGGTGTCACCGTTACAGACCGGGGGGCCGTATGTGTATTTCTTGCCCGTTTTAGTTGTGCCGACTATTTGATAGTTTTGATGGCACTCTCCGTCACGGCCTCCCAGGCGATTGATACTGGAGCCGGTGTCCCCTCCTGGCGATGCGCCCGCGACCTGCACCAAATGGATCGCCGGGTCGTACCTTGTCGGAAGACGATTGATTTCGAAGTGAATTCCCTCGGTGGTCTGGTTCTTGATTTTGAATTGAGGTGCCGGCTCGCAGGAGGCGAGACTCGCCAACGCGAATGCCACGCATATGTAGGCGAGTATGTGCCTCCCTCGCCCTTGGACGTGTTGATCCACCTACGGCCTTCCTCTGATTCTTCGGGTACTGCCGCCGCCGGAACTGTCACCGTCACTCTCCCGCCCCTGGGGCCGCGCATCCCGGGTGGGTGACGAGGCGATCGGCCGACCGGTGTGCCGTGGGGCAAAGGTATGGCACACCGGCCGGCCGGAGTATCAGCCCGGGGGCTGGTGGCCCGCTCTCAGAGTGCGGGTGCGGTGGTGAGGAAGAGGGATGATCCGGGGTCGGTCATGGTGTTGTCGACGCCATGGCTGGTGCCGGTGATGTCGGGAGAGTAGTTGTTGGTCTCGTTGTGGGCCCAGTCGCTGATGGGCGTGCCGCCGACGTCGAGATGGTGGAAGGCGGTGCCGTCCCAGCCGAAGTCGAAGATGCGGTGCGGCTCGCTGTAGAAGGTGACGATCGGGCCGGCGACGTCGTTGTTGAGGCGTTTGGTCATGGTGTTGTTGAAGAAGACGTTGCGGTAGCCCGAGGAGCCGGACCACTTGACGGCTTTCTGGCCGGCGGCCCACCAGATCGGGTACCAGTCGGAGTCGTCGGTGCCTCCGCCTCCTTCCTCTCCGCAGTTGACGGTGCAGTTCGCGGAGCGGTGGGCGTAGGGCACGTGGACGGTGTTGAGTTCGAAGAGGTTGTTGCGTTCGTAGCCGCCGTGCAGGTTGAGGTCGGAGTCGAGGTCGTTGCCGATGGCGACGTTTCCGCTGGCGGACCACTGGAAGGTGAAGTGGCGCAGGTTGCGGGAGATGTTTCCGGCGTAGACGGAGTCCCAGACGCGGGATCCGCGGAAGTAGCCCCGGCCGCCCTTGCCCTTGTTCCAGGCGCCGTCGAGGTAGTTGCCGGTGATGGTGAGGTTCTTGGCCTCTTCGGTGACGATGGGGTGGGAGCCGGTCATCTCGGTGTGGATGCCGTGCACCCAGCCGTTGACGGCCCACTTGAACAGGATGCCGTTCATCGCGCTGGCCGGGTCCATGTTGCCGTAGTTGTGGGTGGCGTCAGCGCGGTTGAGGCTCGGCTCGTCCTGGGTGAGGTAGAAGTTCTCGAAGCCCACCCCCAGGACGGGATCGACCAGCGGGGAGGCTTTGGAGTCGAAGGTCGTACCGTCGATCTGGGCGGAGCCGTCGGATATGGAGGTGACGGGGACGTCGTACTCCAGGGGCTTGTCCACCGTGATGGTCTTGTTGGTGGAGTCGACCGCGGTGATGGTGAAGATCTGCTGGCGCATGTGCAGGTTGAGCAGCGGCCACTGGGTACCGGTGGCGTTCATGCTCTCGTAGAACTTGACGCTGTTGGCCGCGCGGATGTTGACGTACCCGCCGACCTTGAGGTTGGTCAGGCTGGCGTTGGTGGCGAGGTAGACCTTGGTGTCGCCGGTGCGGGCGGCGAAGCCGGTGTCGCCGGGCTTCTCCCGCAGTTTCACGCCGACCTTCCAGTGCACGTTGACGGTGCCTTCGAAGAGGTCCTTGCGGTTGGCGGGGGCTGCCGCGTACTCGGTGGCGTAGGCGGAGTTGATGGCTCGGGACTGGACGCGGAACAGGGCGCGGCCGGGCCAGATCCAGCCGCCGGAGGCTGACCCGGAGGTCATGGCGTCCTGGTCCCAGTCGGTGCCGTCGGCGGTGATCGTGTCGTAGCGGGTGTTGGCGTCCGGGGCGAAGTGGATGGCCGTTCCGGTGGCCGGGTCCGCTCCTGACCCGCGGATGACCAGGTAGTCGGCATCGACGTAGATCTGGTGGGAGACATTGATGACGCCGAGGGGCAGGGTGATCCGGCTGAGCTTGGTGTAGGAGGCGGAGGGCGAGCAGTTGGCCTTGATGTAGTCGATGGCGTTCTGGAGCCCGGCGGTGTCGTCGATGCCGTCGTCGGGGACCACGCCGTACGCCGTGGCGAGCTCGTCCGCGGTGATCTCGCAGCTGGCGTCCGTGTTCATCTCCGTGGCCCCCGGCAGACCCGCCCCGCTGCGGTAGCCCGCCTTGGACCAGTCGTACAGGCCCGTAACAGCGCCGCGCCGGTTGGCGGTGGACAGGTCCAGCTGGTTGAAGGAGGTGAGCTTGGCCTGCCAGGAGACTGTCTCCGTGTCGTCCATGGCCGCGGTGGAGTCCGCGTTGAAATCCGTTCGGGTCAGAACGAGTGTCTCGATGAAGCGGGCGTCGTCGACGGGCACGGAGATGGTGCCGCTGACGGGCCTGTCGAGCTGGGTGACGGTCGGGTACTGGATCCCGCCGGACGTCGACGCTCGGGGCCACTTGATGAGTGCGGCGCTCACCTCTGTGGGCACCTGGACCGTCAGCAGACCCAGCTGGTCCGAGGAACCGGTGGCCTGCGGTACGAGATCGGCGTACAGCGTGCCGCCCGGCTGCAGGCTTGCGTACTGGGTCCCGGTACTCGCCGCCGAGCCGGACCATGCCAGATCGTATGTCTGATGTGCTGGCCGGGCCGGACCGTTCGCGTCGGCATCGGTAGAACGAGTGTTATTCGCAGTAGCGAGCCGGGCACGCCACGCACCATCCGCCTCGGCCGTGGAATATCCGCCGACGGTCACTTTGGCGCCCTTACCGGAGTTGGCTTGCTGTGACCATGCAGTGCCGGGCGCCGAGAGCCGGTAGTTAGCGATGGCGAAACCCGCCAATTCGTCGTGCAGGTCAAGGCCGTAACCGGCGAAGACCGTGCTGATCGCGTCAAGCGGCAGGATGTCGTTGTGATCCATGACCTCCCAGGTCCTACGGACCGCGTCCGCTGTCCCCGCCCGCTCGCTCAGATACTCCGCGAAAGGGAGCTCACCGTACTGCCGTGACGCCGAGAGGCCGTCCCAAGCATTGAGCGCACGCTCCGGTTCGCTGAGGAAATCACCGAGGGCGTTGAGGTAGTAGGATCGTTGCTCCGTCTGGTACTCGCTTTCAGAAGTCCAGACATTGTTCGACGACCAGCCCGGGTCATAGGCCAGCGGCCAGTACGGGTCCCGAGCGTAGGTCTGTCCGGTCGCCCACTGCGCGGTGGACTCCATCCACCAGTTCAGCGAGGCGAAGTCCCCGTCAAACCACTGGCCCGGAAATAAGTCCCAGATGAAGCCACCCGTCGACAAGTACTGGTACTGAAACGCGTGAAACAGCTCATGCCGCACGAGAGCGTCGTAATCAATCGGGTCCTGCGGCATCCAGATCGAGGGCTGCTCCCCCGGACCGAACGGGGCAGTGAGGGCCGCCGCATCACCGAAGGCGTCATGCAACGAATCGCCGACGAAGATGGTGAATCGGCCGCCCGGTTCCCCGTACCCCATGCCGGGGATGGTGACCGAGCCGACCTGCTCGCCGGAGGTGTAGATGGCATACGCCTCCTCGGCCGCATTCGCCATCTCCACGATCGCGGTCGGCACACCGTTGGCGCCGCTGGACTCCGGCAGTCCCTGATTGTGGTTGTAGAGAAGGGCGAAGTGGTCGGTCGCGTAGAGGCAGTAGTAGGGATGGGACACGAACATGGCGCCCGTGTCGAAGTAGGACTCGCTGCGGCACCCCGGATCCGTGCTTTCAGCCGTAGCGCTCACGCCGGAGACTGAGGACTGCAGCACGCGGGAGCCGGCCGACGAAGCAGTGGCCGCGTCTCGAGAACTCTTCTTTGCGCTGGAGCGCTGAGTGATGGGCGCGTAGTTGGGGTGCACCTTGGTGACCCGGACGGGACGCTCCAGCGATGCCTGGATCCGCTTGACCCATGACTGCGTCTCAGGACTGGTGTTATGAGCCTGCTGGAATAGGTAAGTCAGGTACAGGGGCGTGATCTCCTGGAGCGACGCCGACGTTCGCCACGTTTTCGGGACGGCACCCGGGTCGAAAACCGAGTTGATCCCGTACCGCACCATCTGGTCCACCGTGAGCTGATGCTTGCGCCAGCCACGGACGACCTTCTCTTTCGAACCGAAGTCCGGGACACGGGATGCTGCCTTCCTGGCCGCCCGTATCTGTGTCTGACTCGGCTTCACCTCGTGAAAAGGCCGACGCGCCGGAGATCCGGGCTTGTCATCTGCCTTTGCTGCTGCCGGTTTCGCGGACATGGCCTCGGACGGGGGTGCGGCGCCCACGCACGCCAAGAGACCGCCCACGACCCCGACGACTAACCATGTTCTTAAGCGATTTGACACACCGTGTGCCATATGAATGATCCTCCCCCTGTCAACAGATCAGTGCAGCGAGCAAGGATCTTCGCATCATTCACACCAGCCTCACAAGATCTAGTCGATGAACATACGTGACAGCGCTGTTACGGCAGCCGCGGTTCATGCCGTATGGAGGCTTATATGCTGATCCTGTTCCAGCGTCGGTGGTGCGCCGTCGCGTGATGCAGATGGCGGCAATGGGCCGCACTCATAACGGAGCCTCCAATTCCGGTGAACCGGAGCTACATCCCCGCCGCTGCGTCCGCTGTCTGATTTCCACCGGTGGTCAGCACTTGCGTATGACGAGCGAACAGTAGTAGCTAACGCTGGTCCTGTTGACGCACCCGACCACTACTGCCATCGACTCCATTGCCTTGGGCGGGTGCAACCTCGACGGCCGCTGCCCCGACTGAGCCAGTCGCTTTGGCACGCCGCGGACATACTCTGACCTGCCCTGCGTCGCTATGACCACAGCAACTGTGGGTTCGGCTTTGAGCTCCCGTCGGAAATCGTGAACCCGCGGCCTTTTGCTGACATCCGGGCGTCGGTATCAAACAGCTGGCGCTCACGCGGGTGCAGAAGGTGTTGCGTGATGAACGACCTGCCTGCGACCTTCCACAGGCCACGCCCCTTGGTGAGAGCGGAGACCGCCTGGGTCTCGACGCCGGTGAGCCCCAACAGGGAAGTCGCAGAGGCGAGTTGGTCGGCTTCCCGGCGGTAGATGATCCGAGTGGAGCAGTCGGTGAGCAGTCCCTCTGCCAGGGCCCGGCCGCGGGAGCCCGCGTCACCCGCGGCCAGCAGGTCGCTGAGGCGGTGGATGACCATCAGGTTCGCGATGCCGAGGCCGCGGGAGAGCTTCCACTGGCTCTGCATCCGTTCCAGCAGGGCGACGTGCCGCATGACACGCCAGGCTTCGTCGTAGATCACCCAGCGCCGTCCTCCGGCGGGGTCGGCGAGTGCGGACTCCATCCAGGCGGAGGCACAGGTCATGGCCAGGACGAGCGCGGTGTCGTCGCCCACGCCGCCGAGGCGGGACAGGTCGATGGACAGCATTGGCGCGCTCGGGTCGAAGGCCACGGTGCTCGGCGCGTCGAACATGCCGGCCAGATCGCCGTGCACGAGCCGGCGCAGCGCGTGGGCGAGGTCCTCGGCAGCATGCCCGAGGCGGCCGGACAACTCGCCGAGCGCGGCGTCGAGGCGCTTGGGGGAGCCGAGGACATAGGCGACCTCACCCAGCAGCGGCGTGGTTCCTTTCGCCTCGGCATAGGCGACGACCTGGTCGAGCGCCACATCGAGGGCGGTGTGTTCCATGGGATGCAGCTCGCGCCCCAGGACCGTCTTCGCGAGCGAGCCGAGCAGCAGGAGGCGCCGCTTGCGGACCTCGCTCGTCCAGTCCTCCTCGCTGACGCCGAAAGGCCGGGCGGGCGCGTCGAGGGGGTTCAGGCGCCCTGGCAGGCCGGGGCCCAGCGCGATGGTCTGCCCGCCCAGCTCCTGGGCGACGACGGTCCACCCGCCCTTCGGGTCACAGGGCACGTAGATCCGGTAGCCGAAGGCCACGGCGCGTACCGCGAGGGACTTGGCCAGGGCGGACTTGCCCATGCCGATGATCCCCGCCAGCAGGATGTTGGGATTGGTGAAGCCGTCGAGGCGCCCGTACAGGGCGAACGGGTCATACGCGAACGCCGCTTCCGCGTGGACGTCGCGGCCGATGTAGATGCCCTGCGCGCCGAGGCCGCCCTCGGCGAGGAAGGGGTAGGCCCCGGAGGCGGTGGCCGTGGTCATCCGGTGGGCGGGGAGCTTGAGTCGGCCGCCGCGGGCGGAGGTCGGCCCGGGGCGGCCGGCGGTCGGGTAGGTGGCCCGCAGGTCGGGGTCGAGACCGGGCGCGGTCGGGCGGGGTTCGGGACGGGCAGCGTGCCGGGCCTGGTCGCGGGCGGCGGCGAACTGGTGACGGGCGTCGCGCGCCGTACGGCGGTCGTTCTTGCGTGGGACGAACAGCGGGCTGGCGCTGGCACGGGTACGAGAGGCCATGGGGGTCGTGCTCCTGGCGGTCAGTGGCGGGTGAGGCCGGTGAAGGGGTCGCGCAGATCGGCCGGGGTGTGGTCACGGCGGACGCGGGTGGCGGTCGCTAGTGTGATGCGCCAGAAATCCTGAGGGTTAGTTCTGCTCTGTTTTCTGGCCGGTGGTTCCGACCTTGGTGAGGTAGTGGGCGAGGGAGT
>NZ_JBHXSK010000070.1:0-56376 GCF_042716195.1 Streptomyces sp. NPDC058683 | reverse complement strand
CGCCGCCCTGTGCATACCTCACCCGCACTGGACTACCGGCTCGGAGGGCCCGATGTCCGACGAACGGGACCGACATCACGCTTTCAGGTTCAGTACGACGAAACTCGCGAGTTCTTGCACGTTCCTCTTGCCGCCGGGAGTCGCCGCGGGTCATGTGCTGGAATCGGACCATGTCTCTGGTCGAGCTTCGCGAACTACTGGGACGGCATGCGCGTCCCGATTTGACCACTGCCATCGACGGCGTCCGGATCTGCAAGGCCGACCACGCCGTGCCGCCGGAGTCCGCGATGTCCGGCACGGTCCTGGCGGTCATCGCTCAGGGCCGCAAGCGTCTGGCACTGGGCGACCGCGTCTACGAGTACGGCGCCGGTCAGTATCTGGTCGCCTCGGTCGACCTCCCGGTGACGGGGCATTTCATCGAGGCCGCCCCGGGCCGCCCCACTCTCGGTTTCGGGATGACTCTGGAACCCGCCGCCATCGCGGAGCTGCTGTTGCAGTTCGAGCCGGAGGATCTGCCGAGGTTCCCCGGCACCGCACGCCCGGGAATCGCGGTCAGTGACGCCCCGGACGAGTTGCTCGACGCCGTCGTGCGGCTGCTGCGCCTGCTCGACCGGCCGCGGGACCGGAAGGCACTGGTCCCGCTGGTCAAGCGTGAGATCCTCTGGTGGCTGATGACCGGGGAACAAGGTGACGCCGTGCGTCAGCTCGGCCTGGCCGACAGCAGCCTGAGCCACATCGGACGTGCGGTGCGCTGGATCCGGGAGAACTACACCCAGCCGTTCCGGGTCGAGGAAGTGGCACAGCTTTCGGGGATGAGCGTCTCCGCTTTCCACCGGAACTTCCAGGCGGTAACGGCGATGACCCCGATCCAGTTCCAGAAACACATCCGGCTGCAGGCGGCGAGATTGCTGCTGGCGAACCATCCGAACGACATCACCGGCGTCGGGCACCGCGTCGGATACGACAGTCCGGCCCAGTTCAGCCGGGAATACCGGCGCCAGTTCGGTGCCCCGCCCAGCGTTGATGCGATGCGTCTGCGTGGCGGATCCGGTCCGCATGCCGCGGTGCTCCCGTAAGAGCCGCCTGGGCGAAGAGGAATGTGCAACCACGCGAGAGGATCTTGCTGGCTCGGCGCCCGCTCCATTGTTTCCATGGAGGTACCAGAACGTTCCATGAATTTCGGGACGTAGCAGGAGGCGGGTAATGAAGGTCGCTGACCACACCGGCATGCCCGGACCTCGCAACTGGTACGCGAACCTGCGGGCCCATCCGCGGTTCGTCGAGCAGCTGCGGACAGCGTCCTCAATACCAGCCGGATAGTACGAACCATCAGTGATCAGGGACGCCGGGCGCAGCCAACCGTGCTGTGCGGGCTCGGGCTGTGACGTGCGCCCAACCGGGCGCGGCGGCCGCTGATCAGACAACCGTCGCCCACTCCGTGGGTTTCGACGGCGAACAAGTCCAGGAGACCACCATGCACGAGAACGTGATCGACAAGATCTACATAGACGGTGAGTTCGTCACCCCGCACGGCACGGAACTCGCCGACCTGTTCAATCCCACCACCGGGAAGGTGATCGGCCAGGTCCGGCTCGCCGACGAGGTGGATACAGCGGCGGCCGTCGCAGCGGCGAAGCGTGCGCTGCCGGCTTGGTCCGCGACATCGAAGGAAGAGCGGCTCGACGCGCTGCGCCGGCTGCAGGCCGCGGTCGCCGCGCGGAGGAGCGAAATCGCGGACGCCGTCCTCATGGAGTACGGCGCACCGGTGCGCAACGCGTGGATGGTCGATTCGGCCCCCGGCGCGATCGCCGACATGATCACGACCTTGGAGGGCTTCGACTTCACCCGGCGTGTCGGCAAAGCAACGGTGGAAATGGCACCGATCGGTGTCGCCGGCCTGATCACACCGTGGAATTCCGATCCGTTCATCATCTGCGACAAGCTCGCGACCGCGCTGGCGGCCGGCTGCACCGTCGTCATCAAACCGAGCGAGATGAGCGCGACGCAGACCCATGTCGTGACCCAGGCACTCCACGAGGCCGGATTGCCCCGAGGTGTCTTCAACATCGTGACGGGGCGCGGCGATGTCGTCGGGTCCGCGATCACCCGTCACCCTGACGTCGCCAAGATCTCCTTCACCGGCTCGACCGCGGTCGGAAAAATCATCTTCCGCGAGGCGGCCGAGACGATGAAGAGCTTGACGCTCGAACTCGGCGGGAAGTCTCCGTCGATCATCCTCGACGACGCCGATCTGGAGGAAGCCGTCACGGGCGCGCTCATGGCCGGGTTCGCCAACAGCGGCCAGGCGTGCGTCGCCGGCACCCGCATCCTCGTCCCGGAGAACCGGCTGGAGGAGATGCTCGCTGTCGCCACGGCGAAGATGGCCGACTTCCCCGCCGGTGACCCGGGCGACCAGGCGACCGCCATCGGTCCGATGGTGAGCGAACGGCAGTGGGAGCGGGTCCAGGGCTACATCCGTCGTGGTGCCGAGGAAGGCGCCCGGATCGTCGTCGGCGGACCCGGCCGCCCGGAGGGCCTCGCGGACGGATACTTCGTGCGACCGACCCTGTTCGCGGACGTCACCAACGACATGACGATCGCGCGCGAGGAGATCTTCGGGCCGGTGTTGTCGATCATCACCTACCGTGACGAGGACCACGCCGTCGAGATCGCCAACGACACGGACTACGGCCTGCACGCCTACGTGTTCTCGTCAGATGCCGCCCGAGCCCATCGCATCGCGTCGCGGCTCCAGGCGGGCCGGGTGGCGATCAACGGTGGCTATGAGCCGCTGTCCCCGTTCGGGGGATTCAAGCAGTCGGGTATCGGGCGGGAATACGGCACCTACGGTCTTGAGGGCTTCCTCGAACCGCGGTCTGTGATGGCCTGACGGGTATGCCCGCGGCGGCGGGGCCGGTTGATGGGGCCGTGTCCAGGTCTCGGCGCGCCCGGCCGGCGAGTAGCCGCGGACGACGACGTCCCCGCCCTGCTCGCCGAGGTCGGCCGCCGGCCCCAGCAGCCGCCGGGCCGGCGGGAACGCGGCGCGCCGCCGGGCCAGGATCCCGCCGCTCCACAACGCCCACGCCATCGCCGCCGGGTCCCCGGCCGCCCGGGCGGCACGGTAACTCGCCTTCCAGGCCCGGTCGGCGTCCCCCACCTGCCCCCGGCGTCGATGCGCCTCGGCGGCGGCCGGCCCGCAGCGGGCCTCCTCGTCGCGGCGGCCGCACACCGCTGGGCCTCGCGCAGCCGCTCGATTCCCTCGGCCGGCACGTCGACCAGCGATGAGTTCACGGACGGGGCGGTCGACGCGCCCTGGTACTCCGGAGCGAATGCCTGGTCGTACCTGGGTGCCTCTCTACGCGAGGCACCTATGCACTCCATCTATAAAATGCATATATACATGGAGTGCATAGTGCGCCCGAATTATGCCCTGGCCGCAGGGGCCAGGGCTTCGCTGTTGTGGATCAAGACGTCGGCACGGCCGTCGACGATGGCTGCGTGGCGTGGATCACCGCGCGAGGGTGTCAGTGCTGCTGAGCCTTCTGCGGGGTCACCTCGCTCGGCCGTACCACGACGAACCCGTCACCCTGGAGCATCAGCTGGACCGCTTCCCCCGAACCGCCGCGCAGCATCGACCCGATGGACTGCGAGCGGTGCAGCGAGGTCTGCAACTGCGTGGTCCAGCCGACCACCGCGTCCGTGTCGACGTACACCGGCGCCTGCGGCGAGACCGGGATGACCAGCGGGTTGCCGTCGCAGATCAGCCCCAGCCTGCCCTGCCCGGTGAACACGCTGTTGAACAGACCGCCGCCGGCGATCCCGGACCCCTTCACGGTCTTGATCTCGTACGACAGCGAGGCGTCGAAACACAGGACGTTGCGGCCGTTGACCGTGAACTGGTCGCCCGGCTCGACCTCGACGATGAAACAGTTCTGTGCCTCGTGCGCGAACCAGGCCTCGCCCTGGCCCTGCACGGACATCAGGGGCAGCCCCTCGCCGGTGACCGCGCGCTTGAGCATTCCGCCCACGCCCTGGCCCTTGCGCTCGAACTTCAGGTTGCCGCGGTGTGCGATCATCGCGCCCTGGCGGGCGTACATCTCGCCGTTCACGGCGTACCGGACGCACTTCGCGTTCTCGATCGTCATGCCCGGCGCGACGGCCGGCTCCACCATGTGCTGACTGGAAAAGAGATCACCCTTCATGCCGGGCATGGTGTCCCGGACGCACCCGTTCCGCCAAGATCGCGGACGGTATCGGTTCAGGCACCGAACAGCTGGGTCCAGTACGTGCCCGCCCGGCCCCCGCCCGCGAAGCCGATACCGATGTGGGTGAAGTCCGGTTTGAGGATGTTCGCCCGGTGGCCGGGGCTGTTCATCCAGCCGTCCACCACCTCGGCGGCCGAGCGCTGGCCGCAGGCGATGTTCTCGCCGATGGTGCGCCGCCGGGAGCCCGCGGCGGCGGCCCGGTCCCAGGGCTGGGTCCCCTCGGGGGAGGTGTGCGAGTAGAAGTCCCGGGTCGCCATGTCCGTGCTGTACGCCTGCGCGGCCGTGGCCAGTTGCGGATCCACCGTGAGCGGCCGCAGCCCGGCCCGGGCGCGCTCCCGGTTGGTGAGGTCGACGACCTCGGCGCGGGTGCGGGTCAGTTCGGCCGGGGTGAGGGGCCTGGCCCACAGCGCGGTCCAGTAGGTGTCGCCGTCCCCCCGGCCCTGGGCGTGGGCCAGGCCGGTGTGGGTGAAGGCCGGGTCGAGCAGGGTGCGCCGGGCGCCCTCGGTGCGCAGGCAGTAGTCGACGAACTCGGCCGGGGTGCGCGGACCGGAGACGAGATGCTCGCCGACCGTGACATAGGCGAATCCGGTGCGGCTGATCCGCTGGTGGAGCGAGACGCCGTCGGGGCTCTCGGTGGCCAGGCGGCCGGCGTCGGCCATCGCGGTGGCGTGGGCGAGGGCGGCGGAGGTGAGCCGGGCGTCCGGGGCCACGGGTGGCCGGCCGGCCCGGGCGCGGGCGGAGTTGACCAGGCCCAGCAGGCCGTCCGGGTCCGGGAGCGCGGCCGCCGAGGGCCGGGGCGGTGCGGCCGCGGTGCGCTGGGTGGGGATCGTGGGCCGCAACGCCGGAGCCGGCTGCCGGTCCTCGACGACATCGACCCCGAAGTCCCGGGCCAGCCCCGCCAGTCCGTCGGCGTATCCCTGTCCGACCGCGCGCAGCTTCCAGCCGGTGCTCCGTCGGTATATCTCGGCGAGCAGCAGGAGGGTCTCCGTCTGCGGGCGCGGCGGGGCGAACCGGGCCACCGTCCGGCCGAGGCGGTCGGTGACATGCAGCGCGGAGGCGGGCAGCCGGCCGAGCGGGGTGCCCGGTTCGGCGGCGGTGACCGTGAGGGTGACGCGCTGGGCGCCGGTCCGCAGCCGGGCCGGCTCGACGGTCAGTGTGTCGCCGCGCAGCTGGACGCCGGGCGCGTCCGGCTGGTTGTAGAAGACGAAGTCGGTGTCGCCGCCGACCTTGCCGCTCTCGTCGGTGATCAGCGCGGAGACGTCGAAGGGACCGGGCACCCGCAGCGTCAGCGCGCCGTCCGGAAGGGGCAGATTGCCCCCGGGGACCAGCTCGCTCATCGCGCCGCCTCCGCGAGATCTGGGGCCGAACAGCGCGCCCGGTGGGGAAGTCGCCGGTAGAACGTCCGGCCCCGGCGCGAGGTTCCCTCGACGAGGCGAGGCGGTACGCCTGCCGCTCTCGCGGCTGGTGCTCTCGCGGCTGGTGCTCTCGCGCGTGCCGCTCTCGCGCGTGCCGCTCTCGCGCCTGGTGCTTCCGCGGCGGAGGCAGGTGGCGCCGCTCCCGCGGTGAGCGTGGCGCCACGCTCACCGCGGAAACGAGGTGCCGCCGCTACTGCTCCCGCGGCGCGGCCGGTGCGATGTCCTCCCGTTCGAGCGGTGTCCCGGCGCTCCGCGTCGCCGCGCGCTTGCCGCAGAACGCCGGCTCCAGCGCGCCCGCCAGCGTGTTGAGCACGGCCGAGCTGTTGGAGGCGTTGGCCAGCGCGGTGAGGCTGCGCTTGCCGTCCTTCGTGGTGAACGCGTACGTGTAGTAGCCCTGCACGGCGCCCGTGTGGCCGTACACCGAGATCCCGCACGACAGATCGCGGCGGCGCAGCCCCAGGCCGTAGGAGGTCGTGGCGTTGACCCGGGTGAAGCGCTCCATCTCCGCGAGACGTGCGGCAGACGTCAGCTTGCCCCGGACCAGCGCCGAGTAGAAGGTGTCGAGGTCCTGGGCGGTGGAGACGATGGCGCCCGCGCTCTGCGCCCAGGACACCGTCTGGTCCGTCGCGTCGACCGGCTTGGCGCCCGCCTCGTCCGCGGTGAGGTAGCCGTTGGCGTGCTGCCCGGGGATCTTCGTGTCGGGGTGGACGTAGAAGGTGTCGCGCAGCTTCAGCGGCTTGAAGACGCGGTTCTCGTACGCGGTCCGCACGCTGTGCCCGGTGAGCTTCTCGATCAGCATCCCGGCGACCACGAAGTTGGTGTTGGAGTAGGAGTAGAGGGCCCCCGGCGCGTTGGTGCGCGGCTTCTTCAGGGAGAGGTTCACCAGCTGGCGGTAGGTGAAGACCTTGTTCCGTACCGCCTCGAAGCCCGACACGCTGCTGGCGAACATGTCGTTGGTGTAGTCGTACAGACCGCTGCGGTGGCTGAGCACGTGCCGCACGGTGATGCGGTCGTCGGGCAGCAGCCCCGGCAGATAGCGGTTGACCGGTGCGTCCAGGGCGAGCTTGCCCTCGTCCACCAGTTGCAGCAGGACGACCGCCGAGAACGTCTTGGTGACACTGCCGACGCGGAACCGGTCGCCGGTGGTGATGGCGCGCCTGGTGGTCCGGTCGGCGACGCCCCGCGTGGTCTTGTAGACCGTCGTACCGTCGTCGATCCGGGCCATCGCGCCGGGCGCGCCCGTCGCCACCACCGAGTTCAGCACCGCGGCCATGCCCGCGGTGTCCGGCGCCGGCAGGGCGGCGGCCGGCCGGGGCTCCGCTCCCGCCTTCATGGGCGCCGCCTGGGCCGGTACCGCGAGCAGCGACAGCGCCACCGCTCCGAGCACCGCGCTTCTACTCACCTTCGCCGAGACCATCCGGACCTCGATCCTCTCTGTCTGTTTTCGATGCGAGATGGGTCACATTCGATTCAGGGAACCTTCTCGCATCCCGTCACATCTCCACAGTCGACGCACAGTTGGTCACTCTGTGATCACCACGCGGTGCGGATTCGCAAAGTATTGCCACGAAACGCAAGAAAAGCGACGAATTACGCTTTACATGGACATGACTAATCCGAAAGGGTTGCGGCCGGGGGCCCGACCAGCCCCCTTGGCGCCTCAACGGCGCCGTGCCGCAAGGCGGTCGGTGAGGGATCCCGGCCGTCTTCGAACGTAAGGAACCCTGATCAGTGCGTAGCGCGCACATACGCAGCGTGGCGGTCGCCGTCGCCGTGACGACGGCCGCCACGGGCCTGACCGGTACGGCCTTCGCCGGTCCCGCCACGGGGGTGGAACAGCGGGCCGCGGCCGCCGCCACTACGGCCGCGCAGGTGGTGACCGCGGCCCGGACCGCGGCCTTCGCCCATTCCTCGGCCACCGGTGTCGGCGCCGGCGACGAGGTCCAGGCACAGGATGTGATGATCGACCCGGAGGGGGCGCGTCATGTCCGCTTCGTCCGCACCCACCGGGGCATGCCGGTGCTCGGCGGCGATCTCGTCGTCCATCTTTCCCATCGGTTGGCCTACACCGGCGTCACCCGGGCGGCCGACCACGCCGTCCGGCCCGCCACCACCGAGGCGAAGCTGACGGCCCGCCAGGCCGAGGAGAGGGCCGCCTCGGCCGCCGACGGGGACGCCGGCACCGCCGCACTCGTGGTGGACGCCCGCGGCGGTGCCTCCGCCCTCGCCTACCAGGTGGCGGTCGACGGCCCGGACGGTACCCGTACGGTCGTCGTCGACGCGCTCACCGGCAAGGTGCGCAGCAACACGCCCGACAACGACGAGTTCCTCTCGCCCAAGGTGCTGGACACCCTCCGCAAGCGCGGCGAGACCCTTGACCCGGCCACCGGCATCGCCGCTCACACCGACGCCTTCGCCGGTGCGTCCGTCTCCGCCGCCGCCCGCTACCCGGCGACCGCGCACGGCTTCGGAAAGTCGCTCTTCGTCGGCAAGGTCCCGCTCACCACCACGCAGACCGCCCGCAAGAGCTTCCTGCTCAAGGACCCCACCCGCTACGGCACCGAGACCCGGGACGCCAAGGGCAAGGAGACCGAGAGCTTCGCCCAGGGCACCAAGTTCACCAGCACCACCGACAGCTGGGGCAACGGCGCCACCAGCAGCCGGGGCAGCGCCGCCGCCGACGCCCAGTACGGCATCACCAAGACCCTGGACTTCTACAAGAAGACCTTCGGCCGCAAGGGCATCGCGAACAACTCCAAGCCCGCCCGCGCCATGGTCCACTGGGGCAAGAAGGTCGGCAACGCCTTCTGGGACTCGGACTGCGGCTGCATGCTGTACGGCGACGGCGACGGGCAGGAGATCAAGAAGCCGCTGGTCGTCCTCGACGTCACCGGCCACGAGCTGACCCACGGCGTGGTGGACGCGACCGCCAGGCTCGAACCGACGTACGTCGACAACGACGGCAACCAGTTCGGCGAACCCGGCGCGTTGAACGAGTCGCTGGCCGACATCTTCGGCTCCAACGTCGAGTTCTCCGCCAACAACCCGAAGAATCCGCCGAACTACCTGCTCGGCGAGAAACTGGGGCTGCAGCAGAAGTTCCTGCGCCGCCTCGACCACCCCTCGCTCGACCGCCTCGAAGGCACGGTCGACTACTGGTCGCCCGAGGTGACGGACGCCGAGGTGCACGCCGGCTCCGGTGTCTCCTCGCACGCGTACTACCTGCTCGCCGAGGGCAGCGGCCGCAAGAAGATCGGCGCCACCACCTACGACTCGCCGACCTACGACGGGTCCACGGTCACCGGCATCGGCCGTGCCAAGGCCACGGCGATCTTCTACCGGGCCCTGACCCGGTACATGGTCTCCTCGACCGACTTCCACGACGCGCGGGTCGCGACGCTGAAGGCGGCCAAGGACCTCTACGGCGCGAGCGGCGTCGAGTACCGCACGGTCGACCAGGCCTGGGCCGCGGTCAACGTCACCGAGGCCGACAAGCCGGCCGCCCGCCACTGACGGGCACGCCACACCGCTGATCCGGGTGCCCTGTCGGGGGGCCGGGCACCCGGATCACTCCCACCGGTGGAACCGGATCGAAGCAGCCGGTGGAACACGAGTCAACGCCCCCACGCCACCCGCTATTTGAAGGCCACGGCAGCCTCACAGTCAACCTTCAGGTGATTCCTGTTTCTTTTATTGACAGCGGAAAATAAGCCACCTAAGTTCCCGGCCATGCGCTCCACCTCCCGTGCAGAGACGTTCCCGGCCCACACGCCGGCCGTCTCGCAGATCTTCACCACGGTCCTGTCCCACGGCCCCCTCACCCGGCTGGAGGCGGCCCGCCGGGCCGGCCTGTCGGCGGCGGCCGTGACCAAGGCCGTCCGGCCGCTGCTGGCGGCCGGATACCTGGCGGAGAACGCCGACGGAGAGGCCCGGCCGGCCCTCGGGCGCCCGGCCAACCTGGTGCGGGTCGACGGCGGGCGCGCGCTGTTCATCGGGGTCAAGGTGACCGGCGACGAGGTCATCGCCGTCCTCACCGACCTGTGCTGCCGGATCCGCCTGGCCCGCCGGCTGCCGGTCAGGGACCGCGCCGCCAAGGCCGTCCTGACCTCCATCGCCGACCTGACCCACGAACTGCGCACCGAGGCCGAGGACTTCGGCGCCCCCGTCCTCGGCCTCGGCATCGCCGTCTCCGGCGACGTGGACCGCGCCGAAGGGGTCGTGCGCTACTCGCCCTTCCTCGACTGGCGGGACGTGGCCCTCGCCGAACTCGCCGTCATGACCACGGGGTTGCCGGTCGTCGTCGACAACGACGTACGTGCCCTGGCCGTCGCCGAGCAGTGGTTCGGCGCCGGGGTCGGGCTCTCCGACTTCGCCGTGGTCACCGTCGGCGCCGGCATCGGCTGCGCACTGGTGATCCACGGCCGGCTGGTCGCGGGTGCGCACGGGGTGGCGGGGGAGATCGGTCATGTGGGCATCGACCCGGCCGGGCCCCTGTGCCACTGCGGCAACCGCGGCTGCGTGGAGGCGATCGCCGGGGACGCCGCGATCGTCACCCGCATGCGCGAGGTGACCGGCCGTCAAGTGGCGGACTCGGCCGAGGCGGTGGTCCTGGCCCACGAAGGCGTGCCCGGAGCGCGGGAGGTGTACGCCCGCGCCGGCGAGGCCATCGGCCGGGGCATCGCCACCGTGGCCAACCTCTTCGGCCCCGAACGCGTGATCATCTCCGGCGAGGGACTCGCCGCCTACGACCTCTTCGCCGAGCAGATCCTCGACTCGTTCACCGCGGCCGCCTTCGGCTCCGCCGCGCAGTGCGACGTACAGACCCGTCCACTCCCGTTCGAGGAGTGGGCGCGCGGGGCCGCGGCCGCCGCGATCCAGTCCTTCATCACCTCTTCTCCCACCCCAACGGGCAAGGGCTGAGCCGCCCAAGACCCCGAACCCTGGAGGGCCCATGCGGTCACCTTCGAATTCCGTCCTGCCCGTACGCGGGCTGAGAACCGTCCTGGTGCTGGCACTCACCGCTGCCTTCGCGGCCGCCGTGCCGGCCGCCGAGGCCCAGACGCCCGCCCCGATCGCCGCCAAGCCCTACATGGGCTGGTCGAGTTGGAGCATGCAGTCGTCCAAGTACCCCGGCCTGAACGACCAGGGCGACTACAGCTATCTCACCGAGGCGAACGTCCTCAAGCAGACCGACGCCATGGCGAGCAAGCTGAAGAAGTACGGCTACGAGTACATCAACATCGATGCCGGCTGGTGGATGGACTGGAACTGGAAGTCCGGCTACGACCAGTACGGCCGCCAGAAGGCCGACTCCGCCCGCTTCCCCAGCGGCATGAAGGCCGTCGCCGACCGCATCCACGCCAAGGGCCTCAAGGCCGGCATCTACCTCCCGGCCGGCCTGGAGAAGGGCGCCTACGGCGACGGCAAGACGCCGATCTGGAACGCCGAGGGCTGCACCACCGCCGACATCGTCTACGACGACCTGCGCACCACCAACGGCTGGGACAGCGCGTACAAGATCGACTTCGACAAGCCTTGTGCGCAGAAGTACATAGATTCCCAGGCCCAGTTGATCGCCGGCTGGGGCTATGACTTCCTCAAGCTCGACGGCGTGGGCCCCGGCTCCGGCAAGAGCGGCGACCAGTACAACAACATCGCCGACGTGGCCGCCTGGAACAAGGCGATCACCGCCACCGGCCGCCCGATCCACCTGGAGGCCTCCTGGTCCCTGGACTTCGGGCACGCCGCCGACTGGAAGAAGTACACCAACGGCTGGCGCATCGACACCGATGTCGAGTGCTACTGCAACACCCTGGTCAGCTGGGAGAACTCGGTCGACGACCGCTGGGACGACACCCCGGCCTGGACCGACAAGGCGGGCCCCGGCGGCTGGAACGACCTCGACTCCCTCGACGTCGGCAACGGCGCGATGGACGGCCTCACCAAGGCCGAACGGCAGAGCTACGCCACCCTCTGGGCCATCGCCAAGTCGCCCCTGTTCACCGGCGACGACATCACCAAGCTCGACGACTACGGCGTCTCCCTGCTGACCAACCGCGACGTCATCGCGATCGATCAGAGCGACAACCCGCCGGCCCGGCCGATCACCCCGTCCGACCCGCAGCAGGTCTGGGCGGCGAAGAACGCCGACGGCACGTACACGGTGGCCCTGTTCAACCTCGCGGACTCGCCCGCGGCGGTCACCGCCGACTGGACGGCGCTGGGCTTCACCGGCAAGGCGTCGGTGCGGGACCTGTGGAACCGCGAGAACCTCGGTTCGTACACCAGCAAGATCACCGAGGCGCTCCCGGCGCACGGCTCGCGGCTGTTCACCGTGACGCCGAAGGGCAGCGCCCTGGCCTCCACCGGCTATGAGGCCGAGGCGAGCGGCAACACGCTGAGCGGCAACGCCTCGGTGGCCGGTTGCGATGCGTGCTCCGGGCAGAAGAAGGTGGGAAACCTGTACGTCGGCGGCAAGCTGACCTTCAACAACGTCGTCGTCGACAAGGCGGGCACGTACCTGGTGAAGGTCGCGTACGTCAGCGGTGACTCGCGGTCGGCCACGATCGCGGCCAACTCCGGGGGCGGTACGAGTCACAAGTTCCCGTCCACCGGGGACTGGGGGACCGTTTCGACGGTGAGTGTGCCGGTGGCTCTGAAGGCCGGTGCGAACACGATCAGCTTCGACAGCGGGTCGGGGTACGCGCCGGACGTCGACCGGATCGACGTTCCCAAGTCTCCCCGGTAGCCGACTCGGTACGTGCGTCGTCGGGAACTGCCGGCCGGTGGGGGCCGGCCGGCGGTTCCCCGCGCCCCCACAAGGGGCGCGTTGTATCGCCCCTCACTTCAAAAGGATCCGTCATGCAGAATCACCCCAGCAGACGTAGCTTCCTCGCCCTCGCCGCGGCCACCGGAGCCCTCGCCGGACTTCCCACCTTCACCGCTTCCGCCGCCCCGCTGCGGTCCTCCGAGCCGCTCGCCTCCACCCGCCACCAGCTCTGGTGGCAGGCGCCCGCCGACGACGGGTCGATGATCACGCAGGGTCTGCCCGTCGGCAACGGCCGGCTCGGTGCCCTCGCGAGCAACGACTCCGGTCGTGAACTCCTTCTGATCACCGACGCCACCCTGTGGACCGGCGGTCTCAACGACACCCTCGACTCCGACGGCCAGTTCCCCTACGGCCGCGCCGACTTCGGTTCGCTCACCCTGCTGGCCCGGCTCGTCGTCGAGATACCCGACCACGACCTGGGCGCCGTCTCCGACTACCGCCGCACCCTCGACCTCGACAACGGCGTGGTCTCGGCGTCCTACGTCCGCTCCGGGGTGACCTACCGGCGGCAGATCTTCGCCAGCCGCCCCGACGACGTGATCGTGGCGCACTTCAGCCAGGACGGCGGCGGGCGCTACACCGGCACCCTCACCTTCGAGGGCACCCACGGCGAGACCGGCGGCACCGCCGAGTCGTTCGCCGGGTCCTTCGCCAACGGACTGAAGTACGGGGCCGCCGTCCAGGCGTACGGCAGCGGCGGCAGCGTGCGGGTGAGCGGCTCGCACATCACCTTCACCGACTGCCGGGAGCTGACGGTCGTCATCAGCGGCGGTACGAACTACGCACCGGACGCCGCCGCCGGCTATCGCGACGCCTCCCTCGACCCGCGGGCGCTCGCCCGCACCAAGGTCAAGACCGCCGCCCGGCACTCGGCGGACTCGCTGCTGCGCACCCACGCCGCCGACCACCGGGCGCTGTTCGGGCAGTTCGACCTCTCGCTCGGCACTTCGACGGCCGACCAGCGCGAGCTGGACACCTGGGCGCGCATCCAGGCCCGCGCCGACACCGGCGACCCCGACCCGGAACTGGAGGCCGCCTACGCCCAGTTCGGCCGCTATCTGATGATCGCCGGGTCGCGCGACAGTCTCCCGATGGGTCTCCAGGGCATCTGGCTGGACGGCAACGACCCGGACTGGATGGGCGACTACCACACCGACATCAACATCCAGATGAACTACTGGATGTCCGACCGGCTGGGCCTGTCCCAGTGCTTCGACGCCTACACCGACTACTGCGTCGACCAGCTCCCGTCCTGGACGGACACCACCCAGCGGCTGTTCCAGGACTCCCGTAACCGCTACCGCAACTCCAGGGGCAAGGTCGCCGGCTGGACCGTCGCCATCTCCACCAACCCCTTCGGCGGAGGCGGCTGGTGGTGGCACCCGGCGGGCAACGCCTGGCTGTGCCAG
The DNA here is from genome assembly GCF_042716195.1 of Streptomyces sp. NPDC058683. Lineage (NCBI taxonomy): Bacteria > Bacillati > Actinomycetota > Actinomycetes > Kitasatosporales > Streptomycetaceae > Streptomyces > Streptomyces sp. NPDC058683. The sequence goes on along the minus strand of NZ_JBHXSK010000070.1, from coordinate 42,458 downwards.
AGCCTGTGGGAGCACTACGAGTTCACCCAGTCCCGCGCCCACCTGGAGAAGATCTACCCGCTCCTCAAGGGCGCCTGCGAGTTCTGGGAGGCGCGGCTGCTCACCACCACCCTGGACGACGGGAAGGAGGTGCTGATCGCGGACAGCGACTGGTCGCCCGAGCAGGGGCCGCTCGACGCCAAGGGCATCACCTACGCCCAGGAACTGGTCTGGATCCTGTTCGGGAACTTCCGCACTGCGGCCGCCGAACTGAAGAGAGATGCTGGATACGCCGGCACCATCGGCGGGCTCCGCGAGCGTCTCTACCTGCCGGTGGTCAGCCCCAAGACCGGCTGGCTGGAGGAGTGGATGTCCCCGGACAACCTCGGCGAGACCACTCACCGCCACCTCTCGCCGCTGATCAACCTCTTCCCCGGCGACCGGATCCGCCCCGACGGCTCCACCCCCGCCGACATCGTCAAGGGCGCCACCGCCCTGCTCACCGCACGCGGCATGGACAGCTTCGGCTGGGCCAACGCCTGGCGCGCGCTGTGCTGGTCCCGGCTGAAGGACGCCGACAAGGCCTACCAGCTGGTCGTCAGGAACCTCCGCCCCTCCGACAACGGCAGCAACGGCACCTCACCCAACCTCTTCGACATCTACCAGGTCGAGGAAGGCCGGGGCATCTTCCAGATCGAGGCCAACTTCGGCACCCCGGCCGCGATCCTGGAGATGCTGCTGTACTCCCGCCCCGGCCACCTGGAACTCCTGCCCGCCCTTCCTGACGCCTGGGCCGCCTCCGGCAAGGTCACCGGGGCGGGTGCGCGCGGCGGCTTCGTCGTCGACCTGAGCTGGCGCGACGGCAAGCCGACGGAGGCCCGGATCCGCAGCGTCGGCGGACGTACGACGACGGTCGCCTACGGCGGGAAGACACGGACGGTCACGCTGAAGCCCGGCGGGTCCGTCACGCTGAAGGACCTCGCGCGGTGACCGGCCGGTTCGCGCGGCTCCTCGGCCTCGCCGCCGTCTTACTGGCGACGGTCGCCTGCCAGACCGGGCCCGCCCAGGCCGCACCCGTGTGGGAGCCACCCGTGCACACCGCCACCGCCCGGCACGACGTCGTCACCTGGGGGGCCAGCGCCGACCAGATGGGCCAGGGCACCGCCGACCGCGGCTACCGGCTGGTCGTACGCACCAGCGCCGCGGGCAGCGACCTGCGGGTGCGGCTGTCCAACGCCTTCGGTGACCTGCCCCTGACCCTGGACAGCGTCTACGCCGGCCTCCAGAGCCAGGGCGCCGCCCTCAAGCCGGGCAGCAACAAGCGGCTGACCTTCGACGGCGCCCGCACGGTCACCGTGCCTGCGGGGACCACCGCGTGGAGCGACCCGCTGCCCGGCAGCCTGCCCGCCGGCAGCAACCTGGTCGTCAGCCTGCACAGCCCGGACGCGGCCGGCCCCGCCACCGGTCACGGGATGGCGATGCAGACCTCCTACGCCGCCCAGGGCGATCACACCGCCGAGGAGGGCGCCGCCAACTGGACGGAGACCACCGGCTCCTGGTGGTACCTGGACTCGGTCTCCGTACGGCCGTCGGACCCGGCGACCGGGGCCGTGGTCGCGCTCGGCGACTCCATCACCGACGGCTGGGCGTCCACCACCGACCTCAACCGCCGCTGGCCGGACTATCTCGCCCGCCGGCTCCAGAAGGCGGACACCGAGGTCAAGGGCGTGGCCGACGAGGGGATCTCCGGCAACCAGGTCCTCGCCGACGGCGCCGGGCAGGCGGCGCTGCACCGGCTGGACCGCGACGTCCTCAGCCAGCCGGGCGTCCGTACCGTCTTCCTCTTCGAGGGGGTCAACGACATCAAGGCCCACACCGGGGTCACCGCGGCCGACCTGATCGCCGGCTACCAGGAGATCGTCCGGCGGGCGCACGCGGCCGGCATGTGCGTGGTCGCCTCGACCGTCGGGCCGTTCAAGGGCTGGCCGGAGTGGGACCCGGCGGGCGAGGCCGTACGCCAGGAGGTCAACGAGTACATCCGCACCAGCGGGGAGTTCGACGGGACCGCCGACTTCGACCGGATCCTGCGCAGCCCCTACGACCAGGCGCGGATGCTGCCGTTCCTCGACGGCGGCGACCACATCCACCCCAACGACAAGGGAATGCAGGCCATGGCCGACTCCGTCGACCTGGCGAGTCTCGACTGCAAGCGCTGAACCACCCCCCCCGTCCGATCACCCCCGGGCCGTCGGCTCGGGGGTGATGAGGCTTTCCCGGTAGGCGATCGCCACCGCCTCCGTACGGCTCGCCGCGCCCAGCTTGGCGAGGATGTTGGAGACATGGACGCTCGCCGTCTTGCCGGTGATGAACAGCTCCTCGCCGATCTGCCGGTTGCTGCGGCCGAGCGCCAGCAGCCGCAGTACCTCCTGCTCCCGGGCGGTCAGCGGGGAGACCCGGACCTCCGCGGCCCGCCCCGGCAGCGCGTCCAGCCGCTCCAGCAACGGCGCGGCACGCAGCGCCACGGCCGTCTCCCGCGCCACCCGCGCCTGCTCCTCCGCCTCCGCGCGCCGGCCGTCGGCCGACAGGGCCTCGGCGTACCGGAGCCGAACGCGAGCCAGCTCGTAGACATCGCCGTGCGCGAACGCGGCCACCGTCTTCTCCCAGACCGCCGTGGACGGCCCGGACACCGCGCGGGTCCACTCGGCCTCCGCGCGCGCCAGCCAGGCCTGCCCCTCCGGACCCTGCCGCGCGGCCGAGACCCGGGCCGACTCCACCAACTCACCGGCGAGGTCCGCCCAGTAGCCCTCGCCCCCGGTGGCGCGCAGTGCGGCCGCCCGGTCCGCGACCGCGGCCAGCGCCAGCGCCGCCAGCCGGACCGTCACGTCCGGCGGCCGCCCCGACTCGTCGGTCAGTGCTGTGACCGACTCCCGCATCCGCGCCACCGCCTCCTCCGCGTCGCCCCGCAGCGCGGCCGCGTCGGTGAGCACGATGCCGCCGACGAGCCGGCCCATCCAGTCGAAGGGCTCCCCGAGCAGGGTCCGGCCCCGCTCCACGACATCCGGCTCGCCCCGGGCCAGCGCCACGTACAGGGCGGGACCCTGGGCAGAGCCGGGCGCCGGGTCGCCGTCGGCCGAGCGCACGCACTCGTCCCAGTGCCCCAGCGTGTACAGCACCAGCAGTCGCAGATACCGCATCTCCGAGGCGTACGGCGAGGACAGCAGCCCCGAGCGCCGGGCCCGGTCGAGTCCCTCGTCGATCCACGGCAGGCATTCCTGGAACTCGCCCGCCTCGAAGCAGCCGATGGCCAGGGCGAACAGCGCCCGTATCTCCACCGGCGCGTCCCCCGCCGACCGGGCCAGCTCGCGGGCCTCCCGGAGCCGTGCACGCCCCTCCATGCTGCGGCGGCCACCCCCTTCGAGGCGGGCCAGGGAGATCAGCAGATCGGCCCGGGCCGCGGTGGCACCGATCTGCTCGGCGACCGCCAGGGCCTGCCGGGCCACCCGCAGCGCGGTGTCGTCGTCGCCGATCTGGCGGGCCGCCATCACATGGGTGGCCGCCGCCCACACCCAGGTCCGCGACGGCGGATCGGCCGGGATCAGCGCGAGCGCCTCGCTGCTGTAGGCGAACGCGGCGGCGAGGTTGTCGACGGTCATCAGATTCCCAGCGAGCGTGTAGCGCACCCGGGCGGCGAGTTCGGGATCCGCGTCCTGTCCGGTGCCGGCCAGCGCGGCCCGGGTCAGGGACACCGCCCGGTGCGCGTCACCGGCGTGCGCGGCCGCCGCCGAGGCCCGCAGTGTCAAGGTCACCCGGTCGAGGGCCTCACCTGTGGGCCGCGCCTCGCACGGCACGGCCGGCCACAGGTCCAGGGCCGTCTCCAGCTGCCGCAGCTCTTCCGCCGGGGCACCCACCCGCCGAGCGTGGTCGGCCGCTTCCAGGGACGCGGCCAGCGCCTCCGGCAGATCGTGGCTCTCCCGGTAGTGGTGGGCCCGCTCGGCCGCTGTCGCCGCGCCGCCCCCGCCCGCGGCGAGCAGCCGCGCGAACGTGCCGTGCAGCCGCGAGCGCTGCCCCGGCAGCAGATCGGCGTAGACCGCCTCCCGTGCGAGGGCGTGCCGGAAGGCGTACGTCTCCCCGTCACCGGGGACCAGCAGCTGCCGTCCGACGGCCTCCCGCAGCGCCGACTCCAGCTCCTCCTCCGGCAGCCCGACCGCGTCCCGCAGCAGATCGTGCCCCACCCGGCGCCCGGCGACCGCGGCCGTACGCAGCACTCGCTGGGCCGTCTCCGGCAACTGCTCGACCCGGATGAGCAGCAGATCGGCGAGCCCGGTCGGCATCCCCTCCGCGTCGGCGGCGGCCACCAGCTCCTCCGTGTAGAAGGCGTTGCCCTCGGCCCGCTCGACGATGTCGCGCACGGCCGCGTCCGACAGCGGCCGCTCCGCCAGGGCCCGCACCAGCCGCGTCACCTCGGCATCGGCGAGCGGCCGCAGCTCAAGCCGCTCCACGGCGGGCAGCCGTACCAGCTCGGCGAGGAGCGGCCGCAGCGGATGCCGGCGGTGCAGGTCGTCCGCGCGATAGGAGGCCAGCACGGTGAGCCCCCGGGCGAACCCGGCCCGGCTGAGCAGAAACCGCAGCAGATCCCGGGAGGACTGGTCGGCCCAGTGCAGGTCCTCCAGGATCAGGAGCAGCGGTGCGGTCGCGGCGAGATCCGCGAACAGCCCGGCGACCCCCTCGAAGAGCCGCAGCCGCGCGTCCGCGTCCCGGGCGGAGTCCGACCCGGCACCGAGCAGCCGGTCCACCACGGGATGCGCCGAGACGACCGCGGCGAACCGGGAGTCGGCGGCCAGCACCCCGAGGATCTCGGTGAAGGGCAGATACGGCAGCCCCACATCACCGAGATCGACACAGTGCCCGGTGACGACGGTGGCCCCGGCGGCAGCCGCGCGGCCGGCCACCTCGTCCAGCAGCCGTGTCTTCCCGACCCCGGCATCCCCGGCGACCAGCACAGCCTGCCCACTGCCGTGCCGCGCCCGGTCAAGCGCCCTGGCAAGGCGGGCCAGTTCGCCATCGCGCCCGATCAGCGGAGTGGAAAAGGATCTCTGCGACACGCCCCCATCCTCACACGCAGTGCCGACAGTTCCTTTTTGAGAGGGGCGACGGAGACACCCAAGGGGCGCGGGGAACTGCGCGACCAGCCACCATCCACCCGCACCCGCCAAACACACAGAACCTTCCGCCCCCTTGGGCGCTCAACCCCGCAACACCTGCGCCCAGTTCTCCGGCACCCGCTCCGCAGGACCCGGCACCGACTGGTCCGAGGGATGGCTCACCGGTGGCGCCAACTCCGGCCCCGCCTCGAACAGTTCCTCCGTCTCGAAGTTCCAGAACCATCCCTCGCCCGGTTCGTAACTACGGATGATCGGATGCCCCGTGTCACGGAAGTGCGCCGTCGCGTGCTTCGCGGGCGAGTCGTCGCAGCACCCGATGTTCCCGCACTGCGTACACCGCCGCAGATGGAACCACCAGCCCCCCGCCTTGTCGCACTCCGTACACCCGGCACCGCTCGGCGGAACGTTCGGGTCGATCGCGGTGTCGTCGCTCATACCGTCTCCTCGGATATGTCGGGCGCCTCTGTCTCGGGCGCTTCGGCGGTCAGCGGAAGCAGTACCTGGAACCGGGTGTCCCCGGGGACCGACTCCACTCGCATGGTGCCGTGATGCTTGTTGACGACGATCCGCCACGAGATGTCCAGACCGAGACCCGTGCCCTGCCCCACGGGCTTCGTCGTGAAGAAGGGGTCGAAGATCCGGTCCTTGATCTCCGGCGCGATCCCGGTCCCGGTGTCCCGGAACTCGACCAGCAGCTGCTCGTGGTCGAGCGCGGTCCGCACGGTCAGCGTGCCCTGTCCGACGCCGTCGTCGTCCTTCATCGCGCAGACCGCGTTGTCGACGAGGTTGGTCCACACCTGGTTGAGCTCGGCGGGGTAGGCGGGGACCGGCGGGACCGTACGGTCGTACTCCTTGACCACCTGGATGTCCTGCCCGATCTTGGCGGACAGCATCAGCAGGGTGCTGTCGAGGAGTTCGTGCACGTCCACGACCCGGTAGGGCGCCCGGTCCAGCTGGCTGTACTGCTTGGCCGCGTCGACGAGGTGCGAGATCCGGGTGGTGGAGTCGTCGATCTCGTTCATCAGCAGTTCGGTCTCGATGGTGTAGTTGAGCCAGCCGACCGCGTTCGGCAGGATCTCCTCGTCCACCGCCGCCGAGACCTGCTCCAGCCAGTCGACGTCCAGGCCGGCCTGGACGAAGGTCGGCGCCAGCTGCCAGCCGTAGTCGATGCCGTGGTCGTCGAGCCAGTCGGAGAGCGCGTCCTCGCGGTCGGTGGCCTCCAGCGGACTCATCGCCGGGGCCTTGGCGACCCGTTCGGCGGTGCGCTCCTGGATCTCGATCAGACCGGCCAACTGCTCCCGGGAGAACGGCCCTTCGGCGATCACCGCGAGCTTGTGCCGCATCTTCGCGATCCGTTCGCGCAGCGTGGACGTGGCCCGGACGGCCGCCGCGGCCGGGTTGTTGAGCTCGTGGGTGAGCCCGGCCGACAACGAGCCGAGCGCCAGCAGCCGTTCGCGCTGCCCGATCGCCGCCTGGGTGTTCTTCGAACCGAAGAACAGGCCTTCCAGCAGATGCACGGCCATCGGGAACCACTCGCGCATGATGTCCGCGAAGGTGTCCGCGGGCACCACGAAGAACCGCGTCGGCTCGGTCACCCGCATCGAGTTGTTGTACGCCTGCCGCACCCGGTCCCCGAGGTACGCCTGCATGGCGCCCGCGTACACCCCGGACTGCGAGGTCCGGGTGACCTCGACGTCGTCCCCGCCGACCTGCCGGGAGAGCACCACGGTGCCCTCGATCATCACGTAGAAGCAGGTGGCCGGCTCACCCTCGGTGTAGACCGGACCGGGCTCGAACCGCTCCACCCGGCCGGCGGCGCACAGCCGCGCCAACTGCTCCGGCTCCAGCTTCTCGAAGAGGAAGAGCGCGCCGATCTCCTTCGGGCTGCACGGGCACAGCTGCCCGCTCATGACTGCTCCAGATAACGGTGGACGAGCATCACTGCCATGGCTCCTTCTCCGACGGCGGACGCGACACGTTTGGCGGACTCGGCACGTGCGTCGCCCGCCACGAACACTCCGGGCACGCTGGTCTCCAGGTGGTACGGCGGCCGGTCCAGTTCCCAGGCCGTCGGCGGCCGTCCGTCGACCGTCAGATCGGGGCCGGCCAGGATGAACCCGCGCCCGTCGCGCAGCACGGTGTCGCCGAGCCAGTCGGTCAGCGGGGCCGCGCCGATGAAGACGAACATCCACTGCGCCTCGACCGACTCGGTCTCGCCGCTCGTCGAGTGACGGAGCGTCAGCCGCTCCAGCCGGTCGGTGCCGTGCGCGGAGTCGACCACCGTATGGCTGCGCACCGAGATGTTCGGGGCCTCGTTGATCTGCTGGATCAGGTAGTACGACATCGAGGCCGACAGGTCGGCGCCGCGCACCAGCAGCGTCACGGACTTGGCGAACCGGGACAGGTACATGGCCGCCTGGCCCGCCGAGTTGGCGCCGCCGACGATGTACACGTCGTGGCCCTGGCAGGAGGTGGCCTCGGTCAGCGCGGAGCCGTAGAACACCCCGCAGCCGGTCAGGTCGAGGCAGCCCGCGGCCTCCAGCTGCCGGTACTGCACACCGGTCGCCAGGATCACGCTGTGCGCCGCGATCGCCGAGCCGTCCGCGAACCGCACCACCCGCGCGGCTCCGTTGACCTCCAGTGCCGTGACCTCGCGGGCGGTCAGCACCTCCGCGCCGAACTTGGCGGCCTGCCGCCGGGCCCGGTCGGTCAGCTGGGCCCCCGACACCCCGTCGGGGAAGCCGAGGTAGTTCTCGATGCGGGAGCTCTGCCCGGCCTGCCCGCCGGTCGCCGCGCGCTCCACGAGCACGGTCCGCAGACCTTCCGACGCCCCGTACACCGCCGAGCCGAGCCCGGCCGGGCCGCCGCCGATGACGATCAGGTCGTAGAAGTCCGCCGTGGGTGTGGTCGCGAGCCCCACCCGCGCCGCCAGTTCGGGCGCCTCCGGCTCGATCAGGGGCGTGCCGTCCGGCGTGATCACCAGCGGCAGCCGCTGCCCGTCGACCCCGGCGGCCGCCAGCAGCCGCCTGCCCTCCGGTTCCTCGACCGAGTACCAGCGGTAGGGCACCTGGTTGCGGGCGAGGAACTCCCGCACGTCCGAGGACCTGGCCGACCAGCGGTGCCCGACGACCTTGGTGGCCGGCACCGGCTTGTACTCGCTGCACCGCCACGAGTCCAGCAGATCGTCGAGGACCGGGTACAGCTTCTCCTCGGGCGGATCCCAGGGCTTGAGCAGATAGTGGTCCAGATCGACGACATTGATCGCGTCGATCGCCGCGTTGGTGTCCGCGTAGGCGGTCAGCAGCACGCGCCGGGCGCCCGGGTACACGTCCAGGGCCTGTTCCAGGAACTCGATGCCGTTCATCTGCGGCATCCGGTAGTCGGCCAGGATCACCGCCACCAGGTCGCCGCGCAGCTTCAGCTCCCGCAGCGCGTCCAGCGCCGACTCCCCGGACTCCGCGCGCACGATCCGGTACGACGCCCCGTAGCGGCGCCGCAGATCCCGGGCGACGGCACGGGAGACCCCCGGGTCGTCGTCCACGGTCATGATGACGGTCCGTGCTGCGTCGGCAGCCTGTGCCATACGTCTCCCACCCCGAGCCGTTGGTTCCTCGACGCGGCGGGCCCTCCAGGAGGAGCGCGGCCACCGCACCCGCCCATCGTATGTTCGATCGCCCGCCTTCGCTCTTGTACGCCGGTGCACAGCGGGCACCCGTCCGTGCGGAAGACTGATCACCCATACGCGGAACCGACGAGGAGGCCGGTGCATGACACGCCCGATCACGGCAGGGGTCGACGGTACGGAGGAGAGCCTCGCGGCTCTGGACTGGGCGGCCCGGGAGGCGGTGCGGCGCGGTCTGCCGCTGCGGGTGGTGCACGCCTGGCGCTACGAGGAGCAGGAGGCGCTCGGCGCCGACCGGGACACCCAGCACGGGTGGGTGTCCGACGGGGTGACCGAATCGGTGCGTACCGTCACCGAGCGGCATCCGGAGGTCGCGGTGAGCGTCGACGTCGTGGCGGGCGACCCGGTCGAGGTGCTGGTCGAGGCGGCCGCCGGGGCCGAGCTGCTGGCGCTGGGCTCGCGCGGGCACGGACCGGTCGTCGGGTTCCTGCTCGGCTCCGTCGGGCAGCAGGTGATCGCCGAGGCCTCCCGGCCCGTCGTGCTGGTGCGCGCCGGGGACCGGCCCACGGCCGAGGCCGCCGGGCGGGAGGTCGTGGTGGGTCAGCAGGGCGTGGCGGAGGACAGCGCGGCCGCGCTGGAGTTCGCGTTCGAGACGGCGGCTGCCCGTGGCGCGACGGTCCGGGTGGTCCGGGCCTGGACCCTGCCGCCGGTCTTCGCCTACAGTCCGGGCTCGCTGAAGCTGCTGGACGAGACCGGGGGCCTGGAGCCCTTCGAGAAGAAGGCCCTGTCCGAGGCGGTACGGCCGCTGCGGGAGCGGTTCCCGGACGTGCCGGTCGCCGAGCACCTGGAGATGGGCAGCGCCGGCCAGGTGCTGCTCTCGGTGGCCGGACGGGCCCAGCTGATGGTCGTCGGGCGGCGCGCCCACCGGACGGCGGTCGGCGCCCGCATCGGCTCGGTCGCGCACGGGGTGCTGCACCACGCCGACTGCCCGGTGGCCGTGGTGCCGCACGACTGAGTCATTCGGGAGCCACCGGCTCCAGGGTCTCCCGTGCCTTGGGCAGCACGTTCTCGATGTAGTCCTCGACCGCGACCTCCAGGCCTATGTCGTGCTGCGCGCGCTCGGACAGGTACCAGCGGTGTTCGAGCAGCTCGTGGTAGATCTCGGCCGGATCCATGGAGCCGCGCAGCTCCGGCGGGACGGCCCGCACGGTGGGGCGGAAGACGTCCCGCACCCACCGGTGGGCCAGCACCTCGGGCCGGGCGGCGAGGGGGTCGCCGGGGGCGTAGTCGTCCTGGGTGGCCATCCAGCTCTCCAGGTCGTTCAGCAGCCGCCGGGCCTGGTTCTCCTCGGCGTCCAGACCGGTCAGCCGGAGCAACTGGCGCTGGTGGTGCCCGGCGTCGACGACCTTCGGCACGAAGGTGACGGTGTCGCCGTTGGAGGAGTGCTCGATCTGCATCTCGGCCACGTCGAAGCCCAGCTCGTTGAGCCGTCGGATCCGGCGCTCGATGTAGTGGTACTTGCCCGCCGGATACACCGAGGTGCGGGTCAGCTCCTCCCACAGCTCGCCGTAGCGGGTGCAGATCTCGAACCCGAACTCGATCGGGTCAAGCGAGGGGTGCAGCGCCCCCGACGCCTCCAGGTCGAGCAGCTCGCCGCTGATGTTGACCCGGGCCAGATCGAGGTCGTACTCCCGCTGCCCGTTGCTGAGCTGCGGATGCAGGTCGCCGGTCTCGGCGTCCACCAGATACGCCGCGTACGCGCCCGCGTCCCGCCGGAACAGCGTGTTCGACAGCGAGCAGTCGCCCCAGGCGAACCCGGCCAGGTGCAAGCGTACGAGCAGCACGGCGAGGGCGTCCATGAGGCGGTGCATGGTGGCCGGCCGCATGGTCGTCTCGAACATCGAGCGGTACGGCATCGAGCCGCCCAGGTGCCGGGTGACCAGCACCGACTCCAGTGGTTCGCCTACCGCGTCGGTACGCCCGGTGATCACGGCGAGCGGGTCGACCGCGGGGATGGCGAGCCGGTCCAGGTCGCGCAGCAGCTCGTACTCGCGCAGCGCCGGGCGCTCCGCCAGCTCCTTGACCGCGATGACCTCGCTGCCGGCCCGGGCGTAGCGCACCACGTGCCGGGAGATGCCGCGGGGGAGCGGCACGAGGTATTCCTCGGGCCACTCCTCCAGCGGGACGTCCCAGGGGAGTTCGAGCAGGAGAGCGGGGTGCTCCGGATTGGTGGCGCTGATCTGCAATGCCATGGCCCGACCCTAGAGGGCGCGTTCGCGGGCCAGCAGGGCGGCCGCCCTGACGGATCCCCGGTGCACGGGACCGTGCCCGGGCAGCAGCACGTCGGCGTCGAGCACCTCGATGATGCCGAGCGAGTCCACCGCCCGGGAACGCTCGTGGTGGAACATGTCGGGCAGCAGTTGCGGACCGCTGACGCGCGAGGTGCGGTGGCCGCTGACCAGGGCGTCGCCGGAGATCACGATCCCGGCCTCGGGCAGGTGGTAGACGGTGTGCCCGTCGGTGTGGCCGGGCGTGTGCACCGGGACGGGCCGGCCCGGCAGGTCGAGCGGACCGTCGGCGACCGGGAACGCCTCGGGCGTACCGACCGGGTGCTGTTCGGTGCCGCCGACCCGCAGGACGTGCACCAGCCACGGCACCACACCCGGCCGCCAGGCGTTCTTCAGCACCGCCCCCACCGAGACCTGCTGGAGGAACTCCCGCCGTGCGTGCGGTACTTCGGCCTCGTGCAGATAGACCGGGGTGCCGTGGGTGTCGCGCAGATACTCGGCCGAGCCGAGGTGGTCGTTGTGCGCGTGGGTGATCAGGACGGCCGCGACGGCCTCCGGCGAGCTGCCCACCTCCGCCAGGGAGTCGAGCAGCCCCGGCCGGTCCCCGGGGTAGCCGGTGTCCACCAGCGTGACGGCGTCACCGTCCTTGAGGATCACCCAGTTGGTGTGCTGGCCGTGCACCAGGTAGATGCCCTTGCCGACTTCGTGTACCTCTGCGCGCATGATCTCTCCGACGTTCCCGCAGCGTGCCGACCGAACCGGAACACAGCCAACCAGACGGGGCGGGACACCTGTCAACGGGGATCCGGGTCACCGCACCCCGTGCGGCCGGAACTGGACGCTGATCCGCGGCCCGGCGGCCCGTGCCGTCTTCGGTACGCAGTGTTCCCAGGTCCGCTGGCAGGAGCCGCCCATCACGATCAGGTCCCCGTGGCCCAGCGGACGCCGGAGAGAGGGGCCGCCGCGCAGCGGGCGCAGCAGCAGGTCCCGGGGCGCGCCCACGGAGAGGATCGCGACCATGGTGTCCTCCCGCGCGCCCCGGCCGATCCGGTCGCCGTGCCAGGCGACGCTGTCCCGGCCGTCCCGGTAGTAACAGAGCCCCGCCGTGGTGAACGGCTCGCGCAACTCGTCGGCGTAGTGCCGGGTGAGTGCCTCGCGGGCCTCGACGAGCAGGGGGTGCGGGAGCGGGTCGCCCGCTCCGTAGAAGGCGAGCAGCCGCGGTACGTCCACGACGCTGTCGTACATCGTGCGGCGCTCGGCGTGCCAGGGGACGTCCGCCGCCAGCTGTTCGAAGAGAGCGTCGGCGCCGCTCAGCCAGCCGGGCAGCACGTCGATCCAGGCGCCGGAGCTCAGCTCGGTCCGGCCGACGCCGTCGAGGGAGCCGAGCCGCAGCTCGTCGGTCTGGTCGAACAGGGAGCCCTGGAGGTGCGTGGCCATGGAGTCAGCGTACTCCTTAATCGAAAATATGTTCCCATTCGATCAAGGCGACCTTGCGATGACGACCTCGTGCCGAGGGCTTTCGATACATTCATGTATCGGATACGTTCGTGTATGGAACGGAGGTCGGGACATGGAAGTCGGCGGCGCGACGAAGCGGGTCACCCGGCGCCGGGTGCAGACCCGGGCCCGGCTGCTCGACGCCGCGTTCACCGTGTTCGCGGCCAAGGGATTCGGGCGCGTCTCCATCGAGGAGGTCTGCGAGGCCGCCGGGTTCAGCCGGGGCGCCTTCTACTCCAACTTCGCCACCCTCGACGAGCTGTTCTTCGCCCTCTACCAGGACCGTGCCGACCTCATCGCCCGGCAGGTCGCCGACGCCCTCGCCCTGGACCGGCCCGACCTGGACGTACCGGCCTCCGTGGACCGGGTCACCGACGTGCTGCTCCTCGACGTGGACTGGCTGCTGGTGAAGACCGACTTCCTGGTGCACGCCGCCCGGGACCCGGCCGTCGCCGAGGCGCTCCTCGACCACCGTGCCCGGCTGCGGCAGGCCATCGCCGACCGGCTCTTCCGGGCCCGCGGCCACGCCCCGATCCCCGCCGTCCTCGGCGGCGCGGACGGCGCCGCCCACGCGGTGGTCGCCGCGTACGACGGCGTGACCACCCAACTGCTGCTGGACAGGGACGTGGACCGGGCCCGCGCCTGGCTCAAGCAACTGCTCACAGCGCTGCTGACCGACGGCAGCACCCCTTCGGACAAGACCTTCGGATAAGAGAGGCAACGGTCGCCATGGACGCGGACGTCATCGTCGTCGGAGCGGGCCTCGCCGGCCTGGTCGCGGCGCACGAACTCACCAGCAAGGGCCGCCGGGTCGCCCTGGTCGACCAGGAGAACGCCGCCAACCTCGGCGGCCAGGCGTTCTGGTCCCTCGGCGGGCTCTTCCTCGTCGACTCGCCCGAGCAGCGCCGCCTCGGCATCAAGGACTCCCTCGACCTGGCCTGGAACGACTGGCAGGGCAGCGCCCAGTTCGACCGCAAGGACGACGAGGACTCCTGGGCGGTGCGCTGGGCGCGGGCCTATGTCGAGTTCGCGGCCGGGGAGAAGCGGCCCTGGCTGCAGAGTCACGGCATCAGCCTGCTGCCGACCGTCGGCTGGGCCGAGCGCGGCGACCTGCGCGCGACCGGGCACGGCAACTCCGTACCCCGCTTCCACATCGCCTGGGGCACCGGAACCGGCGTCGTCGAACCCTTCGTCCGGTACGCCAAGCAGGCGTCCCGCGACGGACTGCTCACCTTCCACCACCGCCACCAGGTCGACGAACTCGTCATCGAGGACGGCGCGGCACGCGGCGTGCGCGGCACGGTCCTCGCCCCCGACGACGCGCCGCGCGGCGTCGCCTCCAACCGTGACCGCATCGGCGACTTCGAACTCACCGCCCAGGCCGTCGTCGTCACCACCGGAGGCATCGGCGCCAACCACGACATCGTCCGCCGCTACTGGCCCGAGCGCCTCGGCACACCCCCCGCCGAGATGGTCACCGGCGTCCCCGCCTACGTGGACGGCCGCATGCTCGACATCAGCGCCGAGGCGGGCGTACGCCTGGTCAACCGCGACCGCATGTGGCACTACACCGAGGGCATCCAGAACTGGAACTCCGTCTGGCCCGGCCACGGCATCCGCATCCTGCCCGGCCCGTCCTCGATCTGGCTGGACGCCCTCGGCCGCCGGCTGCCCGACCCCTGCCTGCCGGGCTACGACACCCTCAGCACCCTCAAGTACCTGCGCACCACCGAGGACATCGCCGGACACGACCACTCCTGGTTCGTCCTCACCCGGAAGATCATCGAGAAGGAGTTCGCGCTCTCCGGCTCCGAGCAGAACCCCGACATCACCGCCAAGGACCGCAAGGCCGTGCTGCGCGACCGGCTGCTCGGCAAGGGCGCCCCGGGACCGGTGCAGGCCTTCGTCGACAAGGGCGCCGACTTCGTGACCGCGAACTCCCTGGAGCAGCTCGTCGAGAAGATGAACGGGCTCACCGACAAGGCGCTCCTGGACGCGGCCGAGGTGCGCCGCCAGATCGTCGCCCGCGACCTGCAGATCAACAACTCCTACAGCAAGGACTCCCAGGTCCAGGGCATCCACAACGCCCGCCGCTACATCGGCGACCGCCTCGGCCGGGTCGCCGCCCCGCACCGCATCCTCGACCCGGCCGCCGGTCCGCTGATCGGTGTCAAGCTGCACGTCCTCACCCGCAAGACCCTCGGCGGCATCCAGACCGACCTGGACTCCCGCGCCCTGGGCGCCGACGGGCAGCCGATCGAGGGGCTCTACGCGGCCGGCGAGGTGGCCGGCTTCGGCGGCGGCGGTGTGCACGGCTACAACGCGCTGGAGGGCACCTTCCTCGGCGGCTGCCTGTTCTCGGGCCGGGCGGCGGGACGCGCGGCGGCCAAGCAGACCGCCTAGGCGGTGAGGAGCCGCGCCAGCACCGTGGCGTGGCTCTCGTCCGGGGACTTGGAGGCGGTGAGCAGGGTCACCCGACCCTTGCTCGCCGACTCCCGCAGGCCGTCGAGGAGTCCGGCGGCCTCGGGAGCGTCCAGCTCCGCCTCGTAGCGGCGGGTGAACTCCTCGTACGAACCGCCGTCGTGGAACCACCGGCGCAGCTCGTTCGACGGCGTCAGTCCCTTGGGCCACTCGTCCACGTGTGCGTCCGCCTTGGACAGCCCGCGCGGCCACAGCCGGTCGACCAGGACCCGCACACCGTCCTCCGGCTCGGGCGGTTCATAGATCCTGCGGACACGCACGCTCACGGTCGGGCACCTCTCGGCTCGGTGTGGGTGCGGTGAGCGTATGCGGCGAGGCCGGACCACCGCTCGCCGACCCGGCACAGCTTGACCAGAATGAGGGGGAAACGCGGACGCCCGCGCGCCTAGTCTGTGGGCCATTGATCATCGGCCACCCCCCTGAAGGAGCCCATGTGCAGGGTGCAAGCAGACGTACCGCAGTCCTCCGCCGCGAGGCCGTCCTCGCCACCGTCCCGGTCGCCGTGGCGGCGCTGCTGGCCGTCGCCGGACCGGCCTCGGCGGGCACGATCGGCGCAGCGGGCGCGGGCGACACCTATTTCCCGCTCAGCGGCAACGGCGGCTACCACGTCGGCCACTACGATCTGACGCTCCGCTACGACACCGCCTCCCGCCACCTCGACGGCAAGGCCGTCCTCACCGCCCGCGCCACCCAGAAGCTCACCCGCTTCGACCTCGACCTCAACGGCCTGAAGGTCACCCGGGTGACGGTCGACGGCCGGACCGCCCGCTTCAGCCGCAGCGGTCAGGAACTCGTCGTCACGCCGTCGCACACGCTCGCCAAGGGCCGGGAGTTCCGGGTCGCCGTCACCTACAACGGCACCCCCAAGCAGGTCACCGACCCCGACGGTTCGCCGGACGGCTGGATCCGCACCGACGACGGCGCGTTCGTCGCCGGCGAGCCGCAGGGCGCGATGACCTGGTTCCCGGCGAACAGCCACCCCAAGGACAAGGCGTCGTACGACTTCACGATCACCGTTCCCAAGGGACGCACCGCCGTCGCCAACGGCGTCCTCCTCGGGCAGCACACCGCCGGCGGCCGCACTACCTTCCGCTGGCGGCAGAGCGAGCCGATGGCCGCGTACCTGGCCACCGCCACGGTCGGCAAGTTCAAGGTCGAGCAGTACACCACCCGGGACGGGATCAAGGTGTACAACGCGGTCGACCCGCGCGAGGCGAGCGGCTCCGCGGCCGTGCTGAAGAAGCTGCCGTCGGTCCTGGACTGGGAGAGCAAGCTGTTCGGGCCGTACCCGTTCCGCGCGGCCGGCGCGATCGTCGACCACGCGCCGAACGTCGGTTACGCCCTGGAGACACAGAGCCGGCCGATCTACGACTCCGCGCCCGACCTCAGCACGCTGGTGCACGAGAGCGCCCACCAGTGGTTCGGCGACTCCGTCTCCCTCACGGCCTGGAAGGACATCTGGCTCAACGAGGGATTCGCCACGTACGCCGAGTGGCTCTACAGCGAGCAGCACGGGGGCGACAGCGCGCAGAAGTCCTTCGACGCGCTGTACGCCAAGCCGGCGAGCGACGAGTTGTGGGCGTACCCGCCCGGGGATCCGGGGAGCGGTGCGAACATCTTCGGGACGCCGGTGTACGCGCGGGGTGCGATGGCGTTGCACGAGCTGCGCAAGGCCGTGGGGGATCCGGTGTTCTTCCGGATTCTGCGGGCGTGGGCTTCGGAGCACCGGTACGGGCATGGGACCACCGCGGAGTTCGTGAAGCTCGCGGAAGGGCAGTCGGGGCAGGATCTCGGTTCGTTGTTCCAGACCTGGTTGTACAAGAAGGGCAAGCCGTAGCGGTTCGGGTGCGGGCCGGTGGGGGTTGCTCGCGCCCGCGGCGGCAGCCGCAATTAGAGACGGCCCCGCGCCCCTAAAGGGGCGCTGAAGCTGACGAGTTTCTTACAATTGTCGGCCAGAGTCGATCCCATGATCCATCGCAGAACTGCTGTCGCCCTCCTCGCCTCCCCCTTCCTGCTCTCGGGTTGCGGCGGTGGCGCCGAGGCCGCGCCGAGCCGGTCGGACGACGACCGGCCGGCGCGGACGACGGCCACCCCCACACCCGAGAGCAGCAGCCCGCAGCCCACCGGCATACCGGGGCTGGGGCCGCGGACCGCGGCCGCGATACCCGAGCGGGCGGAGCAGGTCGTCGTCGCCAGGGGGCGGGGCAAGGACTCGTCCGTCTCCACCGTCGTCCTGTACGAGCGCGACGACAGTGTCTGGCAGCCCGGCGCCGGCTGGCCCGCGCACAACGGCAGGGACGGCTGGAGCGAGCGCCACATGGCCGGAGACCTGCGCTCGCCCGTCGGCGTGTACGGGCTCACCGACGCCGGAGGCCTGCTCGCGGACCCGGGGAGCAAGCTGCCGTACCACCAGTCGTACGGCTTCCACTCGCCCGGCACCGGCTTCGAGGGTGAGCCGCTGGAAGGCTCCTTCGACTATGTCGTCGCCATCAACTACAACCGGCAGCCGGGCACTTCGCCCCTGGACTGGACCCGCCCCATGGGCGTGAAGCGCGGCGGCGGCATCTGGCTGCATGTCGACCACGGCGGTCCGACCCACGCCTGTGTCAGCGTCGCCAAGGCGCACATGAAGGAACTGCTGCGCACCCTGGACCCCGACCGGCATCCGGCCGTCGTCATGGGGTACGCCGACTGGCTCGCCCAGTAGGCCGCCGGAACAGCGCTTAGGATCCGAACCTGTGTGCGCACATGTGCTGGTCGCCGAGGACGACGAGATGCAGGCCGAGCTGATCCGGCGGTCCCTGCTGGCCGAGGGCCATACCGCGACCGTGGTCCACGACGGGGCCGCCGCGCTGGACGCGGCCCGGCGGCTCGGGCCCGACCTGGTCGTCCTCGACCTGATGCTCCCGGTGATCGACGGCTTCGGCGTGTGCCGGGTACTGCGCGGCGGCGACCCGGAGATCCCGGTGCTGATGCTCACGGCCCGGTCCGAGGAGGACGACGTGCTGCTCGGCCTGGAGCTGGGCGCCGACGACTACATGACCAAGCCGTACAGTCCTCGTGAGCTGATGGCCCGGATCCGGACGATTCTGCGGCGCAGCGGGCGGACGGCCGCGGTGCGGGAGGAGCCTGCCGTGATCGCCGCCGGGATCAGTGTGGATCCGGTGCGGCACGAGGTGCGCTGCGACGGGGTGCCGGTGGAGGTGACCCCGGCCGAGTTCCAGATCCTGCTCGCCATGGCCGGGGAGCCGGACCGGGTGTTCACCCGGCGGCAGCTGCTCCAGTGCACCCGCGGCTTCGACCGGGCCTCCACCGAACGGGCCGTCGACGTCCATGTGATGAACCTGCGCCGGAAGATCGAGGCCGATCCCCGGCGGCCGGCACGCCTGCTGACCGTGTTCGGCGTCGGGTACAAGCTGAGCGGCGGCCGTCCGTGAGGGCCCGGATACCGTGGCGCAAACGGCTGCTCGTCCGGCTGCTGTTCGCCTCGGTGCTGATCGCCGCGTGCTCGGTGGCCGCCACCGCCTGGCTCGCGGTGACGACCACCACCAGCGCGCTGGAGGAGGAGCAGGGCCAGGACCTCGCGGCCGACAACAAGATCCTCGCCCAGCTCAGCGGGTACGCGGCGGACCATCCCGACTGGACCGGGGTGCGGCACACGGTGCGCGCGCTGGCCGCGCAGACCGGTCGCAGGGTCGCGCTGACCACCGCCGACCGCACCCTGATCGCTGACTCGGCGGCACCGGGCACCGCACTGCCGCCCCGGCCGGCCGCCTCCATCGACCCGCTGCACGCCGACACCTACACGCAGTCCGGCGCCCAGCTCAGCGGCATCGACCCGCGGGTGGTCGGTCCGTACCGGCTGACGGCGAAGGAGCGCGGGGAGCTGGACATGGTGGCGGCGAAGGAGCGGTCCTGCTACACCACCTACGGCATCCAGACCACCGTCGCCCACAGCCCCAGCGGGCGGCCCTACCTCGTCGACGACGACGGCACGGACGCCTCGGACTTCCGCTCGATCGGCTGCGGCAGCGGGCTGGACGACTCCCTCACCCTGATGAAGAAGGGGGTCGTCGGTGCCACCCGCACCGAGACGAAGGCCCTCGCCGCGCTGACGAACCTGATCCGGCCCTGTCTCCAGGGCGAGGACCTGGACCTCGAGGGACCGCTGTACCTCACCTACGACCGTACGGGACGCAACCCGGTCACCGGCGGCTTCCTCATCACCGCCAAGAAGGACGGACGCGACCAGGCGCAGGTGGACCAGGTCGCGAAGGGCTGCATCACCAGCGCCCGCCGCACCCAACTCGAACCGTATGCCGCCCCGGCCGCCGAACTCTTCCTCGGACTGGGCGACCAGACCGTGCCCCGGTTCGACATGTCCCGGGCCAACAAGGCGAAGATCGTCGGCGCGGCCGGTCTGGTCCTCGCCTTCACGGTAGCCGTCACCGCCGTGGTCGCCACCCGGCTCGTCCGGCCGCTGCGCGCGCTGACGGTCACCGTGCGCCAGCCGCCCGAACTGCATGCGCGGGCGCCGGTGCGGACCCGGGACGAGACCGGGCTGCTGGCGGAGGCGTTCAACGACCTCACCGAGCGCCGGGAACGCCTGGAGGAGCAGCGCAAGGCGATGGTCAGCGACATCGCCCACGAACTGCGCAGCCCGCTCACCAACATCCGGGGCTGGCTGGAGGTCACCCGGGACGGCGTGGTCGACCCCGACCCGGCTCTCCTGGCCTCGCTGCACGAGGAGGCGCTGCTCCTCCAGCGGATCATCGACGACCTCCAGGACCTGGCGGCGGCCGACGCCGGCACCCTGCGCATGCACCGTGAACCGGTCCGCGCCGCCGACCTGTTCGACCAGGTCGCCGCCGCCCACCGGGTGGCCGCCGACGCGGCCGGGGTCACGCTGCTGACCGACGTCGACCGCACGGCCTGGCTCGACGCCGATCCGGTGCGGATGCGGCAGGCACTGGGCAACCTGGTCTCCAACGCGATCCGGCACACCCCCGCCGACGGAACGGTGACCCTGGCCGCCCGCCGGGACGGCGACGGAGTCGTGCTCACCGTCACCGACACCGGCAAGGGCATCGCCCCCGACGATCTGCCGCACGTCTTCGAGCGGTTCTGGCGCGCGGAGAAGTCCCGCAGCCGCCGCACCGGGGGCAGCGGGCTCGGTCTGCCGATCGTGCGCCACCTGGTCGCCGCCCATGACGGGACCGTCGAGGCCGCGAGCGAACCGGGCAAGGGAGCCGAGTTCACCCTGCGGCTGCCGGCCGCCGAGGCACCGGCCGACGTCAGCTGAACCGGCGCGCGGCCCGCTGCCGGCGCCGGGTCAGCAGCCGGCGCTCCGCCTCGGTCGTACCGCCCCAGATGCCGACGGTCTGCCCGGTGTCCATCGCCCAGCGCAGGCACGGATCCTGGACCGGACAGCGTTCACAGACGGCCTTCGCGCGCCGCGTCTGGTGCAGCGAAGGCCCGGTGGTGCCGATCGGGAAGAAGAGGTCGGGATCCTCCTCGCGGCACTCAGCGTGGTCTCGCCAGTCGTCCATCGAAGTCACCTGCGATCCAAGTCGACTCTGCCGTTTCGTGTGCGTGCTCAGGTTCGGGTCACCGGAGCGGGCGCGGCCGAAACGGCCAAGTCCCAAGAAATTCGCGGGCGGTCACTGCTCGCGCAGGCCCCAGGGCGAGCCGTACTCGGTCAGCAGGTCGAGGAACGGGCGGGCCGGGAACGCCTCCGGACCGAGGACGCCCGAGCCCGACCACGCGCCGGTGGCCAGGAGTTCGAGGGCGACGACCGGGTTGAGGGCCGTCTGCCACACCACGGCCTGACAACCGTACTCCGCCATGGACCACTCGTTGTCGACCACGTGGTAGAGATACACCTCGCGCGGCTGCCCGTCCTTGACCCCGCGCACCCAGGTGCCCGCACAGGTCTTGCCGCGCATACGGTCGCCCAGCGTCGCCGGGTCGGGCAGCGACGCGGCGACCACGTCCCGCGGCGAGACCGCGACCGGACCGTCGGCGCCGGGCACGGTCACCGGGCTGGTCCTGTCCAGCCCGAGCAGGTGCAGCGTCTTGAGCGTCTCGATGAACTCGCGGCCGAGCCCGTACTTGAAGGTGACCCGGCGCGCGTCCACCCAGCGCGGCACGAGCAGCACCTCCTCGTGCTCCACGTTGACGCACTCGACCGGCCCGATGCCCTCAGGGAAGTCGAACACCTCGGGTTCGCTGAAGGGGGCGGTGGTGAACCAGCCGCGTCCCTTCTCGTACACGACGGGCGGGTTGAGGCACTCCTCGATGGTGGTCCAGATGCTGAAGGAGGGCGCGAAGTCGTAACCGTCCACCGTCAGGTCCGCGCCGTCGCGGATGCCGATCTCCTCGATCTCGTCGAAGAGCTCGTCGGCCGCGTACCGGGCGAACACATCCGAGAGCCCCGGTTCCACGCCCATCCCGACGAGCGCCAGCGCGCCCGCCGTCGCCCACTCCTCGGCCAGCGCGAACTGCTCGTCGCCCAGCTTCACCCCGCACTCCTCGTACGGCCGCTCGGCGTGCGGCCGGGACAGCGACATCGCCATGTCGAGGTAGCCGGCGCCGGCCTTGCGGGCGGCCCGGAACAGCGGCATCACAAAGCGCGGGTCGGTGGCGTTGAGCAGCACGTCGCAGCGGTGCCGGGCCAGCAGCGCGGCCACGGCCGCCTCGTCACCGGCGTCGATCCGCTCGGCGACGAACCGGTCGTCGCCGACGGCGGCCACGGCCGCCTCGGCGCGGGCCGGGTCGTAGTCGGCGACCACCATCGCCTCGAAGAACGGGCGGCGGGCCGCGATCCGGGTGACGGCGGTGCCCACACCACCGGCTCCCACGAGCAGTACACGCATGGCGGAATCTCCTTCTCGAACAGAGTGCGAGGCCGAGTACGGGGGCGCCCGGCGGGAATCAAACGCCGGACCCTGTCGTAAGGTCAATGGCGTTGGCATAAGAAGTTCACGTAGGAACCTCAGGGGAGTGCCCGATGCCCAAACCGGTCGTACCGGAGGAGAAGCGCCGCCGGCGCCGGCCCACCCGCGGCGGCACGGTGCTGTCCGAGCGGCTGATCGTGGCGACCGCCCTGCGTCTGCTGCGCGAACACGGCAGCGCGGGCCTCACCGCCCGCCGCCTGGGCCTGGCCCTCGACTGCGATCCCAGCACGCTGTACCGCTACTTCCGGGGCATGGACGACCTGACCCTGGCGATCGGCGACGCGCTGATCGGCCAGGCGCTGGCCGGCTGGGCGCCGACGGGGGAGTGGCGGACCGACCTGCGCACGATCGGTCTGCGCATCCACGCGGAGTACGTGGCCCATCCGCAGGCCGCCCTGCTGACGGCGAACCGGGTGACGGGCCGGGCGCAGGAGCTGGCGGCGGACGAGGCGATCCTGGACGTCCTGCGCACCGCGGGCTTCCCCCTGCCGGAGACCGTCCGCATCTACCACGCCTTCATCGACCAGACCCTGGCCTTCGCGGCCCTGGACGCGGCGTCCCTCGCCCTGCCGCAGGACTCCCAGCGCGCGGACGAGGCCAAGTGGAACTCGACGTACGCCCAGCTGCCGCCCACGACCCATCCCCGCATCGCGGAAGCGGCCCCGCTCCTGGCGAAAAGAATGGTGACCAGCGCTTATCCGACGGCACTGGACATGCTCCTGACCAGCGCAGAACGGTCCTTGTAAGCGCCCCTTCAGGGGCGCGGGGAACGGCGCGACCAGCCCCGACGCACCCGCACTCGCACGACCACCGGCAGCCCCCCTTACGGCTGGCGCAACGCGCTGCTCGCCGTGCTGGCCACCGCCTCCGCCACCACCCCCAAGGCCGGCGAGTCCAGCTTCCACTGCTGCCAGTACAACGGCACGTCCACCCACGACTCCATCCCCCCGAGCCGCACCAGCCGCCCCTGGCGCAACCGCGGCTCCGCCTGCACCTCCGGCACCATCCCCCACCCCAGTCCCGCCGTCACCGAGTCCACGAACCCCTCCGAGGTGGGCACGTAATGCCGTAGCGAACCGGCCCCGTCCCGCCCCAGCCGCCGCACGAACCCGTCCTGGAAGTCGTCCCGCCGGTCGAACACGATCACCGGCGCCTCGGCGAGCGCATCCGGCAGCGGCCCGGTGAGATGCGCCGCCGCGAACTCCGGCGCGGCCACCGGCAGGTACCGCATCCGCCCCAGCGCCCGGACCGAACACCCCGGTACCGCGTCCGCCGACGAGGTCACCGCCGCCATCACCAGCCCCTCCCGCAGCAGCGCGGCCGTGTGGTCCTCGTCCTCCCGGCGCAGTTCCACGAAGACGCGCGGGAGACCGGTCAGCGCCCGCAGGAACCACGTCGCCAGCGAGTCCGCGTTGACCGCGACCGACACCCGGGTCGGCTCCCCGGCGCCGCTCATGCCCAGCTCGCCGCGCGCGTCCCGTTCCAGCCGGGCCAGCTGCCGGGCGAACCGCACCAGCACCTCGCCCGACTCCGTCGGCCGCACCGGCTTGGTGCGCTGGAGCAGGACCCGGCCGGTCCGCTGCTCCAGCGCCTTCACCCGCTGGCTGACCGCCGACGGCGTCACATGCAGGGCCGCGGCCGCCGCGTCGAACGTGCCTTCGTCCACCACCGCCAGCAGCGTCCGCACCTGGTCGAGGGGAAGCTCCACCGTCCACTCCCATCTACAGTTGCGCTAAGGGTACGTAAAAATCTTTAGCTGTACGTCCATAGATCGCTTCCCTACCGTCGAGAGCATGTCCAGCTCTCTCGCCGCCGCTGCCGCAGGTTTCGGCAGCGGCCTCTCGCTCATCGTCGCCATCGGCGCCCAGAACGCCTTCGTCCTGCGCCAGGGCGTCCGCCGGGACGCGGTCCTCGCGGTCGTCGGTATCTGCGCCCTGTCCGACGCGGCCCTCATCGCGCTCGGCGTCGGCGGGGTGGGCGCGCTGGTGGCGGCCTGGCCGGGCGCGGTGCGGGCGGTCGGTCTGGTCGGCGGCGCCTTCCTGCTCTGCTACGGCGTCCTGGCCGCCCGCCGGGTCCTGCGGCCCGGCACCGGCGGTCTGTGCACCGAGGGCGAGGCGGCCGGTTCTCGGCGGCGGGCCGTGCTCACCTGCCTCGCCATGACCTGGCTGAACCCGCATGTCTACCTGGACACCGTGTTCCTGCTCGGCTCGCTCGCCGCCGACCGGGGCGACCTGCGCTGGACCTTCGGGCTCGGTGCCGCGCTGGCCAGCCTGTGCTGGTTCGCCGCGCTCGGCTTCGGAGCCCGGCTGCTCGGCCGGTACCTCGCCAGGCCGGCCGCGTGGCGGGTGCTGGACGGACTGGTGGCCCTGACCATGATCGGACTCGGTGTGATGCTCGTGGCAGGTTCCTGACGCCCCCAGATCCCGGGGCGGCCGCATCTTGAGACAACCGGTTCGGCGGTCACAGAAGTTGCTGGGATAGTGATCCTGCAATCGAAAGATGTAGCGAGCACCAAGAGGACCAGGACACCAGGAACTCCGTGGACACCAGCGAGAGCGGCACCCAGTCCGGTATACAGCCCCCCGAAGACACCACGGCGCCGCTGCCCCCGCCCCGGCGAGGCTGGCGCCGCTGGGCGATGGACACCCGCCCGCTGGCCGTCCCTGCCTACCGCCGGCTGTGGACCTCGACGATCGTCACCTCGGTCGGCAGCCAGCTCACCGCGGTGGCCGTGCCCAAGCAGATCTACGACATCACCGGGTCCTCGGCCTGGGTCGGCGCCGCGAGCCTCGCCGGACTGCTGCCGCTCATCGTGTTCGCGCTGTGGGGCGGCGCGGTCGCCGACGCCATGGACCGCCGCAAGCTGCTGCTGATCACCAACTGCGGTATCGCCGTCACCTCGCTGCTGTTCTGGCTCCAGGCTGCCGCCGGTCTGGAATCCGTGGCCGCGCTGATGGTCCTGCTCGCCATGCAGCAGGCGTTCTGGGGGCTGAACGCCCCGGCCCGTACCGCCTCCATCGCCCGGCTCGTCCCCGAGGGCCAGCTGCCCGCGGCCAACGCCCTGGGATCGACGGTCATGCAGACCGGGCAGGTGATCGGCCCGCTGCTGGCCGGTGCCCTGATCCCGGTCATCGGCCTGCCCGAGCTGTACCTGATCGACGCGCTGGCGCTGTGCGTGACGGTGTGGGCGGTCTACCGGCTGCCCGCGCTGCCGCCGCTGGCGCGCGCGGCGGCCCGCCGGGCCGGGCTGCGGGAGATCGTGGCGGGGTTCCGCTACATCTCCATGCACAAGGTGCTGCTGCTGTCGTTCCTGGCCGACATCATCGCGATGGTCTTCGGCATGCCCCGCGCCCTGTTCCCGCAGCTGGCCGCCCAGACCTACGGCTCCTACGGCGAGGGGCTGGCGCTCGGCCTGTTGTTCGCGGCGATCCCCGTCGGCGCGGTGCTCGGCGGGCTCTTCTCCGGTACGTTCTCGCGGGCGCGCCGGCACGGCTGGATGGTGATCGGCGCGGTCGTCGGCTGGGGCGCCGCCATCGCCGGGTTCGGGCTCAGCCGCAACCTCTGGGTGGCGGTCGCCTTCCTGGCCGCCGCCGGGGTCGCCGACATGGTCTCGATGGTGTTCCGGGGTGCGATCCTGCTGTCCGCCGCGACCGACGAGATGCGCGGCCGGATGCAGGGTGTGTTCACGGTGGTGGTCGCGGGCGGCCCGCGGCTGGCCGACGTCCTGCACGGCACCATGGGGTCCGTGTTCGGGCCGCGCGCGGCCGTCACGGGCGGCGGGCTGCTGGTCGTGGCCGTGATGCTGGCCCTGGCCGCCGCCGTGCCCGCCCTG
The DNA here is from genome assembly GCF_042716195.1 of Streptomyces sp. NPDC058683. NCBI lineage: Bacteria > Bacillati > Actinomycetota > Actinomycetes > Kitasatosporales > Streptomycetaceae > Streptomyces > Streptomyces sp. NPDC058683. The sequence continues at coordinate 16,641 of NZ_JBHXSK010000070.1, read as the reverse complement.
CGCCGCTACCGCATCTGACCGCTACGCGGGCCGCCGACCCACGTACGCGTCCAGCAGCTTGCCCCGGGTGACCTCCAGCCGGCTGGCGAGGATCTCGGCGACGGTCCGCACCAGCGACAGCCCCAGCAGCGGATCCTCCACGCACAGCGCCAGCACGGCCGCGGCGTCGTACTCGTAGGCCCGCACCTGGCTGAAGGCCACCGCCCCGAAGTCCCAGGTGTACGGCGGGAACAGCCACGACCAGCCGAGCAGGTCGCCGGCGCCCAGGCTGGCGACGGTGACCCGTTTGTGGGACGTCACCTCCTGGTCCAGGTTGACCGCTCCCGAGCGGATCACCCAGAAGCGGTCCGCGGTGCCGCCTGCCTCGAAGATACGGGTGTCCTCGGGGAAGGAGACCTCCTGAGCCAGTTCCATGAGGCGCTCGCGCTGCGCCTGCGGGAGGGCGGTCAGCAGTTTGATGGCTTTGGTCATGGCGCGGGGCTCCTCGCCGGCGAGGGTACGGGGGCTTTGCCTACGCCCATTTCATCCGCTGCCGCCGCGCCGGGCACCTCGAAGGGGATGAGAATCGCCTGCCCGGAGCCGTCCGGGCGTAAAAAAGCCCTGGCTGGACGGGGGAGGCCAGCCAGGGCCGTCAAGCGGTGGCTCGGGAGGACCTGACGTCGACTCCTCGACCACGTATGGATGAACGCTAAACCATCCAGAGCCATTTCGGGTACCTGGGAACAGGCTACGTGACCCGTTTCACTCAGGGGAAGCCCTTGCTGCCCCCGGATGTGTTTGCCGGCGCCCCGACCGGTGAGCCGAACAAGGAGGGACCCGCGCGAACGGGCCCGTCAGACCAACCGGTCCACCATTCAGGGAGCGAAGGGATGCCCGAGACGTACCGGACCGAATCGACAGTGGTACCGACCGACTCCCGCCGGCCGGCGCTGCGGCCGGCCGACGCCCGCAGAGCGGTCCGCGGCGCGGTCGCCCGGCAGGCCGTGCCGTGCGCCGCCGAGGCGCTGAACGACGCGCTGCTCGTCACCTCGGAACTGACCACCAACGCGATCCTGCACGGCGGCGGGATCACCGGCTTCGCCGTGGATGTCGACGGCTGCGCGGTACGCGTGTCGGTGAGCGACCGCAGCGACGCGATACCGGTGACCGAGCCGGCCCCGGACGGGCGCGACCGCGGCCGGCCCGGCGGCCGGGGCTGGCCCATCGTCTGCCGGCTGGCCCGGGACGTGGAGGTCGCCGGACTGCCCCGCGGGGGCAAGCGGATCACCGCGGTCGTGCCCCTGAACCGAGTCGGGGAACCGAAGTTCTCCTGACGGCGTTTGTGCCCGGAGCGAAGGGGCAGGCGGAGTTTCGTGCTTCGGACCGGAGGCGCGCGCCAGTGGGAGCGGTCATATCGCCCCGGGCCCGCAGAGCGGTCCGGGCGGTGCTCCCGCGGCGACTCTGACACCGCAGTTCGGGTCGAGTCCCGGAACCACGTTCCGGTGATCCCTGGAACCCACAGTTCAGGAGCGAGTCCGCATGCTCACCGACTTGTCGCACAGCCGCCCCAGCACGCCCGGCCAGACCACGCATGCCCCGCCCCGGCGTTCGCACGACGACGCCCCCGACACCGCGCCCCTCTTCACCCGGCTCGCCGCCCTCGGCGACGGCCCGGAGCGGGACGCCCTGCGCGACGAACTGGTGGCCGCCTGGCTGCCCATGGCCCACCGCATCGCCGGCCGTTTTCGCGACCGCGGCGAGTCCGTCGAGGACCTGCGCCAGGTCGCCGCACTCGGCCTGGTCAAGGCCGTGGACCGCTACGACCCCTCGCGCGGTGCCTTCGAGAGCTACGCGGTGCCCACCATCACCGGCGAGGTCAAGCGGCACTTCCGCGACCGGATGTGGGCGCTGCGGGTGCCCCGCCGGGTGCAGGAACTGCGCAACCGGGTGCGGGTGGCCCGCCGCGACCTCACCCAGAACCCCGGCTCCTGCGAACCTTCCGTCGCCGATCTCGCCGCCCACACCGGGCTGACCGAGGACGAGGTCCGCGCCGGCCTGGAGGCCCTGGAGAGCTTCAGCACCCTGTCCCTGGACGCCGAACTCGCCGCCGGCGAGGACGGTTACAGCCTCGCCGACACCCTCGGGGACTCCGACGGCTCCTACGACGTCGTCATCGACCGGGAGGCGGCCAAGGAGGGACTGCGCCGGCTGCCCGAACGGGAGCGGGCCATCCTCTACATGCGCTTCTTCGAGGACATGACGCAGAGCCGGATCGCCGAAAGCCTGGGCATCTCCCAGATGCACGTCTCACGCCTCATCAGCCGCAGCTGCGCCCGCGTCCGGGCCGAGGCCCTCGGCCGGCAGTGACCCCCCGTCAGGCGGTGCGCGCCCGGACCGGCACCTTCAGCGGCCGGGCCAGGCCCGTCACGGCCTCGTCGAGGCGTTGCAGATGCCGCAGCACGCGGTCGGTCACCCGGCCGTAGCGCGGAGCGCGCAGGGTGCCCGGGTGCAGCATCGCCGCGATGCTGGGGCCCGTCTCGATCTCGGCGGCGGGCCGCCGGTCGTCGACCTGGGCGGCGATCGCCTCGATGTTGTGCACGATCCGCTGCCCCGCCCCGCGCAGCCGGGGATCCGCCGCGATCGCCGGATGGTTGGGCAGCAGCTCGGCCGTCGCCGCGAGCGAGCGCGCGTGGTAGGCGCACGTCTCGAGCAGCGCCACCACATAGCGCGCGGTGTCCCGGCGGGACCGCAGCGGGGTGATCGGATGCGTCAACGGCTGGACCGCGGCCCGCAGATCGGCCAGCGCCTGGTCCAGGTCGCGGGCCTTCTCCACCAGGTCGGCCGGCGGCGCCCCACTCAACTGGTCGGCGGCGGCCCGGGTCACGTCGGCCAGCCGGTCCAGCGTCGTGACGAGCAGTTCGTCGGTACGGCGGTCGGTGTGCACCGGCAGCACCACCGCGGCCGCGATCACCCCGCAGACCGCGCCGAGCGCCGTCTCCCCGATCCGCAGCACCAGGACGTCCAGGCTGTAGGTGTTGAGCAGCGTGTACAGCAGGCCCAGCATCGCCGTCACGAAGAACGACATCAGGGTGTACGACAGCGGCGCCGAGTAGAACATCGCGAAGACGAACAGCAGCACCAGCCCGAACGCCGTCCAGGTGTGGTGCCCGACCAGCCCCGCCAGCCCGATGCCGGCCACCACGCCGAGGACCGTGCCCAGCAGCCGCCGGTATCCCTTGACCAGGATCTCGCCGGTGGACGCGGTGTTGAGGAACACGATCCAGCACGTCAGCACCGCCCAGTACCAGCGCTGGGCGGACAGGAACTCGCCGCCCACGATGGCCAGCGACGAGCCGACGGCCACCTGCACCGCCGCCCGCGTGGTGGGCCGGTGCAGCCCGGTGGCCTCCTCGCTCTCGCCTTCCTTCTCCTCGGCGACCTCGATGGCCGCGTCCTCGGCGTCCAGTTCCTCACGGGACCGGGACGTGGCCGGGGTGTCGTCGGACTCGTCCTGCGGCCCGTCCAGCGCGATCCGCAGCCCCATGACCGCCCGGGCGGCTTCGCCGACCCCCCGGAAGACGTCCTGCACCGCGGGGTCGGCGGGCGGCAGGTTCTCCTCCTCGCGGTAGCCGAGGAGCCGGTTGCGCAGCCGGGACAGCGCGGTCCCCGGCTGCGGCCCGGCCGGCCGCAGCACCAGCAGCCGCAGCGCCTCCAGATCCAGCCGCAGCTGGTCCAGCGCCTCGTCCCGGGCCGGCAGCGGGGGCGCCGAGGGCAGGTGGGCGCCGGGCAGATGCAGGGTGAGGGTGTCCGCCCGCCGGGCGCTGCGCGCGGTGAGCAGCATCAGGCCGAGCCGCTCGGCGGCGATCTCGGCGTCCGCGATCCGGCGCTGCACCAGCCGGGCCACCGCCTCGTCGGAGGTGCCGTCCGGGAGCCGCCCCTGGATCAGCAGCGCCGTCTCGTGCAGCCGGGCCGTTCTGACCCGGACCTCCTCCACCGCCTTGTCCAACTCGTCCGGCCCGGCGTCGAGCAACTCCGCCTGAGCGGCCACCAGCTGGGCGAACCGGCCCCGGAAGGCCCGCCGCAGCCGGTCGAGGATGCCCGCCGGTGTCTGCGGCACGAGCACGAAGCGTGCCAGGGCCGCGCTGCCGAAGGCGACCGCGATCACGACGTACAGACCCGGCAGTGCGGGCCCGGTCGCGCGCACGAACAGCGAGGCGAAGTAGATCTGGAAGCCGATCAGCCCCAGCGCCGTGCCCCGGTCGCCGAACCGCCGGCTGTAGACCGCGCAGAAGATGAGCGCCACGAAGAACAGGTCACCGATCACGACCTGCTGGTTGAGCAGCGCCCCCAGGGACATCGAGGCCAGTGCCACCGGCAGCCCCAGGGCGAGCGTGACAGCCTGCTGGGAGCGCCCCTTCTCACGGATCGCGAAGGTGGCGACCATCGCCGTGATGGCCCCCGCCACCAGATGGGACACGTCGAACCGCAGGGCCGCCAGGACGGCGAGCGTGACCGCGATGGCAAGGACCGTCCGCAGGCCGGCGGTGAAGCGGAGCAGCCCGGGGTCGGCCGCCGCGAGCCGTCCCCGCACCTCCGCCCGCACCGACCGCCCCGCTGTGCTCACCTGGCCGCGCTCTGCCTCAGGCCGTGGCTTCGCCGGGGCCCTCGGCACGGGCCCGGACCTGCTCCGGGGTCAGATAGGTGTCCGTGTACTCGAAGTCCTTGAGCCGGGCGGGCTTACGGGACTGGAAGCCGGTACGGACGAAATCGTCGCCGGCCAGCGCGTTCAGCAGCCAGTTGGTCGCCACCCGGGTCTTGGCCACGTTGGTGCGCAGCGCCGACCAGTGGTAGCCGCGGGCCACCGCCTGGGCGGGCAGCCCGCGCAGTTCGATGCCCACCGGCTTGGAGACCGCGTCCTTGCCGCCGAGGTCCACCACGAGCCCCAGGTCCTTGTGCACATACGGATGGAGCGCCTGGCCCCGCAGGGTCGCGATGACGTTGTCGGCGACCACCCTGCCCTGCCGCATGGCGTGCTGCGCGGTCGGCGGGCAGACCGCGCCCGCCTCGTCCTTCGCCTTGTCCGGTACGGCGGCCGCGTCGCCGAGCGCGAACACCCCGTCCTGGCCCGGCAGGGTCATCTCGGCGTCGACCGCGAGCCGCCCCCGGACCGTCTCCGCGCCCAGGGTGGCGATCAGCGGGCTGGCGACCACACCGGCCGTCCAGATCAGGGTGTGGGTGGGCACCACCCGGCCGTCGGTGAAGGTGACCTCCTCGGGGCCCGCCTTCTCGATCGACACCCCGAGGGAGATGTCGATGCCGCGGCGGCTCAGGATCTCCTGGGCGCTGCGGCCGAGCTTGTCGCCCAGCTCCGGCATCAGCTTCGGCGCGATGTCGATCAGGTGCCACTTGATCAGCTTCGGGTCCAGGTTCGGGTAGCGGTGCAGCGCCGCGTGGGTGAGCCGCTGCAGACAGGCGGCGGTCTCGGTGCCCGCGTATCCGCCGCCGACCACCACGAACTGCAGCCGCGCGGCCCGCTCGACCGGGTTGTCGCTGGCGTCGGCCAGGTCGAGCTGGGAGATGACGTGGTCACGGATGTAGGCGGCCTCGGCCAGGGTCTTCATCCCGAAGGCGTGCTCGGTCAGCCCCGGGATGTCGAAGGTGCGGGTGACGCTGCCCGGGGCCAGCACGATGTAGTCGTACCGCTCGTTCACCTGCTGGTCGGTGATGGTGCGGACGACGCACACCTTGGACTTGAGGTCCACGCCGATCGCGCCGCCCGGGATGATCCGGGTGCGGTACTTCTTGCTGCGGCGCAGCGAGACGGCGATCGACTGGGGCGTCAGCACGCCCGAGGCGACCTGTGGCAGCAGCGGCAGATACAGCTGGTAGGAGGTCGGCGACACCAGGGTGACGTCGGCCTCGTCCGGAGCGAGTTTGCGCTCCAGACGGCGTACGCATCCCACTCCGGCGAAGCCTGCGCCCACCACCAGGATCCTGGGTCGTGTCACGGTGTCCATCCCTTTCCGCTGCTCCAGGGGCCCGGGTCACGCCGTTCGCATGCCCTGGAACGCTTGCCTCGCACCAGTTCGATCCCACCGTGCCCGACGCCGTTCCGCCAGCCGGGCGGCGCAGGCAGACGAACGCATGGGCTCCAGCATGCCCCTCGATCAAGAGGAGTAACCGGCTGTCGCACAGATATGCGCCGGACTTCCGTCCGGTACAAGGTCGTCCGCGGCGATCACGTACGCCAGTAGAGTGCCCGCCATGGCGCACACCCAGCCCGGAACGGGCTTCCAGCAGCGGCACATCGACCCCGACCGCGTGGCCCCGCTGGTGGGCGCCCTGGACGTCCAGGACGCCAATCCGGGCGTACGACGCCTGCGCGCCTGGGCCGAGGAGGCGCTGGCGGTACGGCTCGGCGAACGGGTCCTCGACGTCGGCTCCGGCACCGGCTCGCAGACCCGGACGCTGGCCGCCGCCATCGGTCCGGACGGCGTCGCGATCGGTGTCGAGCCCAACCCGAGTCTGCGTGCGGTCGCCGAGGAACGCTCCCCGGGCAGCCGGGCCCGGTTCGTCCACGGCGAGGCGGCCGCGCTGCCCGTCCCCGACGGCTCGATGGACCTGGTGTGGTGCGAGCGGGTGCTCCAGCACCTCCACGACCCCGACCGGGCCGTCGCCGAGATGGCCCGGGTGCTGCGGCCCGGCGGCCGGGTGGCGCTGCTGGACACCGACTGGGGGACCACTCTGCTGCACCCCGGCGACCCGGCGGTCGTGCAGGCGCTCATGGCGGCCGCCCTCAACGGCGCCAACCCCTACTCCGGGCGCCGCCTGGTCGGCCAGCTCAGCGCGGCCGGGTTCGTGGTGGACGACCGCGGCTCGCAGGCCCTGCTCCAGGACCACCGCACGGTCGCCTGGCCGCTGATCCGGATGCTCGGCGAGTCCGCCGTGCGCACCGGCGCCCTGACCGAGGAGCAGCGGGACACCCTGTACGCCGACCTCGCCGAGGCCGCCGAGCAGGGGGCGCTGCACATGTCGGTGACGATGTTCGGGGTGGTCGCACACCGCCCCGACTGAGCGCGCCCGCCGCGCACCGGGGCCGGAACCCGCCGCTCACCACGGCAGGAAGACGTGGATGTCCTTGCCGGTCTCGGTGACGACCACGCTGACCTGGTCGCACAGGGTGTGCAGCAGGTGCCAGCCGACGCCGCCCCCGCCGTGCCGCGGATGGAAGGGGCGCGGCTCGGGCTCGACCCGGCTGGTGTCGTGCATGGTGATGTGCACACCGTCGTACGTGCGTCGCATCCGCAGCTCGAAGGGCCCCGGCGCGTACTGGACGACATTGGCGGCCAGCTCCGTCACCACCAGCAGGATGTCGTCCCAGCACTCGGCGGCGGTGGGCGGCGAGGTACGGGCCAGGTCGGCGAGGTAGCCGTCCGCGGCCAGCCGGGCGCCTGTGACGTTGCGCAGCTCGCCGGGGAAGGAGACCGTGCGTTCGGGGGTCTCCTCCGTGGAGCGTCCGCGGTCGCGCCGTGGCCCGGTCGGCATGTCGTCTCTCCCGGCCCCGGGGGGATCTCAGGGCCGTGCTCACTGTCGGATCTCTCCCCCTCGCGGCGAGTTCCCACTGCCGCACCCGCTAAGCGTGCCGTACTCAGCGGAACACGTCGTCCGAGTCCTCCCAGTCGGCCGGCTCGGCCGTACCGGGCCGGCGTACGGCACGCGAGCGGGCCTGGTACATGGCGTCGATCTCGGCCGCGTAGTGGCGCGCTATGGCGTCCCGGCGCAGCTTCATCGACGGCGTGAGCATGCCGTTGCCCGGCGCGAACGGTTCCTGGATCACTCGGTAGACCCGGATCGACTCGGAGCGGGACACCGCACTGTTGGCGGAGGCGATGGCCCGGGCGATCTCCTCACGCAGCGCGTTCTCCTCGCGCGCCTCCCGCCCGGGCGAGTCGCCCGGCAGCGACAGGGCACCCCGCCAGTGCGCCAGGAAGTCCGGGTCGAGGGTGATCAGCGCACCCACACAGGGCCGGTCGTCGCCGACGACCACCGCCTGGTGCACCAGTGGATGCATCCGCAGCCGCTGCTCCAGCGGGGCCGGGGCCACGCTCTTGCCGCTGCTGGTGATGATGATGTCCTTCTTGCGGCCCGTGATGGTCAGATAGCCCTCGGAGTCGAGCCGCCCGATGTCTCCGGTGGCCAGCCAGCCGCCGCGCAGCGCGGCCCGGGTCGCGTAGTTGTCACCGACGTACCCCTGGAACACCGACGGCCCGCGCACCAGGATCTCGCCGTCGTCGGCGACCTGGATCTGGGTGCCCGGCAGGGCCTGGCCGACGGTGCCGGACTTCTCCCGGCCCAGCGGCTGCATGGTGATCCCGCCGCTGGACTCGGTCAGCCCGTAGCCGTCGTGCACGGGAACGCCGATGCCCTCGTAGAACAGGGTGAGTTCACGGCTGAGCGAGGAGCCGCCGGAGGTGGCCCGCAGCACCCGCCCGCCGAGCGCCGCCCGCAGCTTGCGGTACACCGTCCGCTCGTACAGGGCGTGTTGGAGCCGCAGATCGAAACCCGGACCCGCCCCGGTGCCCAGCCGCCCCCGCTCCTGGGCGGCGGCGAAGTCCCGCGCGGTCTCCGCGGCCCGCTCGAACAGGGTCCCCCGGCCTGTCTGCTGGGCGGTGCGCAGGAACGTCTTGTACAGCTTCTCCAGCACCGACGGCACGGCGTACAGGTAGGTCGGTCTGAAGGTGCCCAGCGCCGACGCCAGCGCGATCTCCGACATCTCCGGCTCGTGGCCCATCATGATCCCGCCGCGCAGACAAAGGACCATCACCATCAGGCCGTACACGTGCGAGAACGGCAAGTAGGCGAGCACGGAAGCCTGTTCGCCGGGACGAGCGGCGGTGTGCCCCCAGCCCGCGAGCAGCGTGTCGCACGGGTAGGCCAGACCACTGTGGCTCAGCGCGCAGCCCAGCGGACGGCCCGAGGTGCCGGAGGTGTAGGTGATCGCCGCCGTGGAGTCCGGCATCACGATCCGGCGCAGCGACTCCACCGTGGTCAGCGGGACGAACACGCCCTGCTGCACCAGGTCGGCCAGCGCCCCGGCGTCCAGCTGCCAGACATGCTTGAGCCCGGGCAGGGCCTCGCACACCGTGCCGACGGTCATCACCGCCAGCTCGTCCTCGACCACCACGGCCACACAGCGGGCGTCCCGCAGGATCCATTCGACCTGGTCCCGGGCGGAGGTCGGATGGATCGGCACCACCTCGGCGCCCACCGACCACAGCGCGAGACAGAACACCGTCCACTCGTAGCGCGTCCGCGCCATCATGGCCACCCGATGACCGGGTGAGATACCCGACGCGATCAGGCCCTTGGCCAAGTCGACCACTTCGTCACGCAGTTCGACCGCAGTGATCTCCTCCCAGCCCGCGGCGGCCGCATCGGGCCGGCGCGCCAGCACCGGCAGGGTCGGGTTCCGGTCCGCCGTCTCGAAGATGCTGTCGGCGAGCCCGCCGGTCAGGGTCGAAGCGGTAGTCGGAGCGAGGGCGTAGTCGCGCATGCGCTGCTCCTGGTTGTACGGAGGGTGACCCCACCGATCGGTACTGTTGTCGACGCGGGTCGAATCTAGCCCAGGGGAGCGCGGCCTGTGTCGGGAATGGTCAACTAGTGTCTCCCCGGTGACCAGAGCTCAGCCCTGGGTACGGCGCACACACTCAACGACGACATCCCGCAGGCTGCCCGTGCTCTCCAGGAACGATCGCTGCTCGCGGGCTCCGGTTCCCCTGTGCACTACCTGTGCGACGGCCTCTTCGACACCGCCGGCGTCACCGCTGGCGGTGAGCGCCTCTTCGGTGTGCAGCAGCAGGGCGCGCACCACCTCGACGGCCGGCCGGGGCCGCATGGTCGCCGGATCGAGCAGTTCCTGTTCCAGGCCGGAGCGGGCGGCCTGCCAGGAGGCCAGCCGGAGCATGCTCACACTGTGGTCGAGCGGCGGCCGGCCGACCCGCCAGTCGCGGGCGGCCGTCTCCACCAGGGCACGGGCCAGGGTGGCGACGAGGACGGTGGTGTCGGCCCGCAGGCACACGTCGGCCACCCGGATCTCCACCGTCGGGTAGTGCACGGCCAGCCGGGCGTCGAAGTACACCATCCCCGTGTCGAGGATGACCCCGCTGGCCACCATGTCCGCGACCCGTCGCCGGTACCCCTCGGCCGAGCCGAACAGCTCGGTCGGCCCCGCCGACGGGCCGCGCGCCCACAGCCGGCTGCGGAAACTGGCATAACCGGAGTCCCGGCCCTGCCAAAAGGGAGAGTTGGCGCTCAGCGCGCGCAGTACCGGAAGCCACGGCCGCAGCCGGTCCAGGACGGCGACGCCCTCCTCGTCGGACTCCACCGACACATGCACATGGCAGCCACACACGAACTGGTCCAGCGTGGCGCTGCCGAACCGCCCGGCCATCCACCGGTACCGCTCGTGCGCGGTGAGCGCGGGCGTGACCGGCAGCGGGCAGGTGGCGAGCGCCGCCACCGCGCAGCCGATCTCCCCGGCGAGCCGGGCCGCCTCCTTGCGGCAGCGCGCGATCTCGGCGCCGAGGTCCGCCATGCGCAGCTGCGGACTGGTGGCCAGCTCCAGCATCTGCCCGAACAGTTCCTTCTGGAAGACGGCCTGTCCGGGATCGTCCAGCGCGGCACGGTCCAGGACGGCCGCCGACCGGGGCATCGGCTCCCCGCTGTCCGGGTGGACCAGCAGAAGTTCTTCCTCCACTCCGACGGTACGCAGCACCGAGGACCGCCCTCCGGCCGGGCCGCGACCTGGCGCGGCGGGGTCTTTCATCCCGAACTGCCCCGGCCCGGCCGCCCGGACACGTGACGGCGTCCCCGGCGCCCTACGGGGCGACGGGCTCCAGCCATACCGTGCCGAGCGGCGGCAGCGTCAGCCGCACAGCGCCCTCGTCGGTCAGCAGCGGCCCCCGGCTGACGACGTCCCCGCCGCCGTACCGCGCGCTGTCGGTGTTGAGGATCTCGCGCCAGACGGCGGCGTTCCCAGGCACGTTCAGCCGGTAGTCGGGACGGACCACGGGGGAGAGGTTGGACACCGCCAGCAGCGGCCGGGCCTCGGCGTCGAACCTCAGGAAGGCGAAGACGTTGTCCTCGGCCGCGTCCCCCACGACCCACTGGAAACCCGCCGGGTCGGTGTCCCGCTGCCACAGGGCGGGGTGCGTGCGGTACACGGAATTGAGATCGCGGACCAGATCCCGGACACCCCGGTGATCGGCCTCGGCGCCGTACTCCGGGTCGAGCAGCCACCAGTCGGGGCCCTGGGCCTCCGACCACTCCGCGCCCTGGGCGAACTCCTGCCCCATGAAGAGCAGCTGTTTGCCGGGATGGGCCCACATGAAGCCCAGATAGGCGCGGTGATTGGCGCGTTGCTGCCACCAGTCGCCGGGCATCTTCGACACCAGGGCCTGCTTCCCGTGCACGACTTCGTCGTGGGAGATGGGCAGCACGTAGTTCTCGCTGTACGCGTACACCATCGAGAAGGTCATCTCGTCGTGGTGGTACTTGCGGTGGACCGGCTCGTGCCGGATGTACTCCAGCGAGTCGTGCATCCAGCCCATGTTCCACTTCAGCCCGAACCCCAGCCCGCCGCTGTCGGTCGGCCGGGTCACCCCGCCCCACGCGGTGGACTCCTCGGCGATGGTCACCACGCCCGGCGCACGCCGGTACACGGTCGCGTTCATCTCCTGGAGGAAAGCCACCGCGTCCAGGTCCTCACGCCCGCCGAACACGTTCGGTGTCCACTGCCCGGAGTCCCGCGAGTAGTCGAGGTAGAGCATCGAGGCGACCGCGTCCACCCGGAGCCCGTCGATGTGGAACTCCTCGCACCAGTACACCGCGTTGGCGACCAGGAAGTTGCGGACCTCCACCCGGCCCAGGTCGAACTCGTAGGTCCCCCAGTCCGGATGCTCGGCCCGCCGCTCGTCCCCGGGCTCGTACAGCGGGTCCCCGTCGAAGCGGGCCAGCGCCCAGTCGTCCTTGGGGAAGTGGGCCGGCACCCAGTCCATGATCACGCCGATCCCGGCCCGGTGCAGGGCGTCGATCAGGTATTTGAAGTCGTCGGGGGTGCCGAGCCGCGAGGTCGGTGCGTAGAAGCCGGTGACCTGGTAGCCCCAGGAGCCGCCGAAGGGGTGCTCGGCGACCGGCATGAACTCGACGTGGGTGAAGCCCAGGTCGTTGACATACGCGGGGAGTTCCTCCGCCAGCTGCCGGTAGGTCGATCCCGGCCGCCAGGACGGCAGATGCACCTCGTACACCGAGAACGGGGCCTCGTGCACCGGTGTGTCGCCCCGGTGCGCCATCCACCGCGCGTCACTCCACTCGTGGCGGGAGACCGCCACGATCGACGCGGTCGCGGGCGGCACCTCGGTACGGCGGGCCATCGGGTCGGCCTTGAGGAACCGGCCGCCGTACCGGGAGGTGATCTCGAACTTGTACCGGGCACCCTCGCCCACACCCGGCAGGAACAGCTCCCACACTCCGGCCGCGCCAAGTGAGCGCATCGGGTACTGCGTGCCGTCCCAGCAGGTGAAGTCCCCGGCCACCCGCACGCCTTGCGCGTTCGGTGCCCACACCGTGAACCGGGTTCCGGTCACCCCCTCGTGGGTCATCGGCTCGGCACCGAGCGCCTTCCACAGCTGCTCGTGCCGTCCCTCACGGATCAGATGCAGGTCGAACTCACCGAGCGCGGGCAGGAAGCGGTACGGATCGTGCACCTCCTGCTCGCCGCCGTCGCCGTCCTCGTACGTGACGAGCAGGGTGTACGACGGGAGTTCGGCGTACGGGAGTACGGCCGCGAAGAACCCGTCGTCCTCGGGTGTCAGGGGGATGCGCGCCCCGTCGACCAGCACGCTCACGGCACGCGCGTGCGGACGCAGCGCGCGGACCAGGGTGCCGCCGTCCACGGGGTGGGCGCCGAGCACGGCGTGCGGATCGTGGTGGGACCCCGAGAGCAGGCGGCCGCGGTCGTCGGCGTCCAGCGGCGGGGCCGTGGGACGGGACGGGCCGGAGGGCTCGGGAAGCGAAGAGTCGCGCAGTGCCATGAGGTCAGCCTCCCCAGCGGGCGAGCCGCTCGATCGCGGCCATCGGAACCGGAAGCCAGGCCGGCCGGTGCCGGGCTTCGTACACCACTTCGTACACCGCGCGGTCCGTCTCGTGGGCGCGCAGCAACGCGTGCTTCTTCCGCGGGTCCCAGCCGGCCCGGGCAGCGTAACCCGCGCAGTAGGCCTCCCGGCAGCGGCGGGCCCACTCCGGGCGCCAGGGGCGGCGCTGCCGGGCCGCGTAGTCGAAGGACCGCAGCATGCCGGCCACGTCCCGCACCGGGGACTGGGTGCTGCGCCGCTCGGCGAGCGGCCGGGACGGCTCGCCCTCGAAGTCGATGACGAACCACTCGCGGCCCGCCCGCAGCACCTGCCCGAGATGCAGATCGCCGTGGATCCGCTGCGTGTGCGGTCCCGCGTCACAGGTGGCGAGCGCGTCGAAGGCGCCCCGCAGCCCCGGCACGTACGGCCGCAGCGCCGGCACCGCGTGCGCGGCCGCTTCCAGCCGTGCCGACATGGCCTCCGCGGTACGCCCGTGTTCGTCGTGGACGGCGGACGGGAAGGCTGCGGCGAGCGCGAGATGCACGTCCGCGGTGGCCCGGCCCAGTTCGTGCGCCTCGGTGGCGAAGTCGTCCCCGGCCGCGAGCGCGCGCAGGGCGAGGGTCCAGCCGTCGGCCGCGTCCGGCAGGAAGGGCTGCAGCACCCCGAGGGTCGCCGGGCTCGGTTCGGTGGTGCGGAACCAGGCCACCGGCGCGGGCACCCGCGCACAGCCCTGCGCGGCCAGCGCCCCGGGCACCTCCAGGTCCGGGTTGATGCCGGGCTGGATCCGCCGGAACACCTTCAGGATGTAGGCATCGCCGTACACCAGCGAGGAGTTGGACTGCTCGGCGGCCAGCAGGCGGGGCGCGAGGCCACCGGGTATCCGGGTCCGCGGGGCGCTCTCGAAACGCAGCGGGCCGACCGTGCCGGGCATCCGCAGCCGGTCAAGGAGCAGTTCGGCCGCACGGGGGTCCTGCAGGGCGTCGTACACTGCGAGTCCGGCCAGCGGGCCCTCCTCGGCGCGGCCGATGTACGCCCGTTCCAGCCGGGGCGTGCGGTGTTCGCGTACGCCGAGCAGGAGCTGGTAGCAGTCACCGGAAGGGGCGCTGTCCCCGCCGGGGGAGTGGTCGGCGTGGACGAGCAGATGCAGACAGCCGGGAAAGAGCTCGGTCAGGGACAGTACGGAGAGATCCGTTACGGGCCGGTCCTTGCCCGCGAACCAGCGCTGCCGGGGCAGCCAGTCGCGCAGCAGCCCGCCGAGCGAGGCCAGCGGCCGGTCGAGGCCGGTGGTCGTCGTGCTCCGGGGGAGGTCAGCGGTCTTCGTCATCGTGACGCGTCCTTTCCTCGGCTCCGCACGCTCAGCGCCGACGGCCGATGCGGGAGGCGACTCGGGAGAGCCGGAACCAGTAGAAGCCGTGCCCCGCGAGGGTGAGCAGATAGGGCAGTTCACCGATGGCGGGGAAGCGCACCCCGCCGATCAGCTCGACCGGATGCCGGCCGTCGTAGACCCGCAGATCGAGTTCGGTGGGCTGGGCGAACCGGGAGAAGTTGTGCACACAGAGGACCAGGTCGTCCTCGTGCTCCCGCAGGAACGCGATCACCGCCGGGTTCGACGACTGCAGCTCCGTGAACGTGCCGAGCCCGAACGCGGGGTTCTGCTTGCGGATCTCGATCATCCGGCGCGTCCAGTGCAGCAGCGAGGACGGGGAGGACATGGACGCCTCGACGTTGGTGACCTGGTAGCCGTAGACGGGGTCCATGATGGTCGGCAGGTAGAGCCGTCCCGGGTCGCAGGTCGAGAAGCCGGCGTTTCGGTCGGGGGTCCACTGCATGGGGGTGCGGACGGCGTCGCGGTCGCCGAGCCAGATGTTGTCGCCCATGCCGATCTCGTCGCCGTAGTAGAGGATCGGCGAGCCGGGCAGGGACAGCAGCAGGGCGGTGAACAGCTCGATCTGGTTGCGGTCGTTGTCGAGGAGGGTGGCGAGCCGCCTGCGGATGCCGATGTTGGCGCGCATCCGCGGGTCTTTCGCGTACTCGGCCCACATGTAGTCGCGTTCCTCGTCGGTGACCATTTCGAGGGTGAGCTCGTCGTGGTTGCGCAGGAAGATGCCCCACTGGCAGCCGGACGGAATCGCCGGGGTCTTCGCGAGGATTTCCGAGACGGGGTAGCGGGACTCCCGGCGGACCGCCATGAAGATGCGGGGCATCACGGGGAAGTGGAACGCCATGTGGCATTCGTCGCCGCCCTTTTCGTAGTCGCCGAAGTAGTCGACGACGTCCTCCGGCCACTGGTTGGCCTCGGCCAGCAGCACGGTGTCCGGATACATCGCGTCGATCTCGCGCCTGACCCGCTTCAGGAACTCGTGGGAGGCCGGCAGGTTCTCGCAGTTGGTGCCCTCTTCCGCGTACAGATACGGCACCGCGTCCAGCCGGAAGCCGTCGATGCCCAGGTCCAGCCAGAACCGCAGCGCGGCCAGGACCTCCTCCTGTACCGCCGGGTTCTCGTAGTTGAGGTCGGGCTGGTGGGAGAAGAAGCGATGGAAGTAGTACTGGCCGCGCACCGGATCGAAGGTCCAGTTGGAGGCCTCGGTGTCGACGAAGATGATCCGCGCGTCCTGGTACTGCTTGTCGTCGTCGGCCCACATGTAGTAGCCGCCGTACGGCCCCTCGGGGTTCTTCCGGGACTCCTGGAACCACGGGTGCTGGTCGCTGGTGTGGTTGACGACGAAGTCGATGATCACGCGCATGCCGCGCTGGTGGGCGGCGTCGACGAACTCCACGAAGTCGGCGAGGTCACCGAACTCGGGGAGGACCGCGGTGTAGTCCGAGACGTCGTAACCGCCGTCCCGCAGCGGGGACTTGAAGAACGGGGGCAGCCAGAGGCAGTCGACGCCCAGCCACTGCAGGTAGTCGAGCTTCGCGGTCAGGCCCTTGAGGTCGCCGATGCCGTCACCGTCGCTGTCCTGGAAGGAACGCACCAGGACCTCGTAGAAGACGGCCCGTTTGAACCACTCCGGGTCCCGGTCCTTGGCAGGCGTGTCCTCGAAGGTGTCCTGGACGGGGTCGTTGACAGTCATGACGCGCTGGGCCCTCCGTTCGCTGGTGTCGGTCGCCCTACCTGGAGCACATGCGCCGGCGCCCGGCCGGGTGTCAGACGTACATAGTTGGTCCTGCCCCACGCGTAGGTCTCACCTGTCAGTTCGTCCCGCACGGACAGGGCGGAGGTGCTGTCCAGGCCGAGTTGCGGCATGTCCAACGAGACCGTGGCCTCCTGGGTGTGGTGGGGATCGAGGTTGACGACCACCAGGACGGTGTCCGCTCCGGCGCGCTTGCTGTACGCGATGACCGAGTCGTTGTCCGTGTGGTGGAAGTGGAGATTGCGCAGCTGCTGGAGCGCGGGGTGCCGGCGCCGGACGGTGTTGAGGCGGGTGACGAGGGGGGCGATGCCCGCTGTCTCGGCGCGGGTCCAGTCGCGGGGTTTGAGCTGGTACTTCTCGGAGTCGAGGTATTCCTCGCCGCCGTCTTTGAGGGGGGT
>NZ_JBHXSK010000069.1:0-56465 GCF_042716195.1 Streptomyces sp. NPDC058683 | reverse complement strand
GCGCAGCTGTGCGCACCGCCCGCCGGGCGTTGTCCTTTGCCCCTGCCTTCCGGCCGTTTCCCGACGTCACCGGGCCTCTTGACACCCCTCCTCCACGGCGGGCACATTGAGTTGCGCAGCCTGAATCACGTTGCGTACAAAGCAACTGCACCGGTCTCAAGTTCGGAGGTTGGGCGATGGCGGGACCCGTAGTGGTCATCATCGGAGCGGGCGTCGTGGGAGCAGCCCTCGCGGACGAGATCTCCGCACGTGGGTGGACCGAGGTGACCGTGGTCGACCAGGGCCCCCTGCCGGCCACCGGAGGCTCCTCCTCGCACGCCCCCGGCCTGGTCTTCCAGACCAACCCGTCGAAGACCATGACCGAGCTGGCCCGCTACACCGTCGAGAAGTTCTGCTCCCTCGACGTCGACGGCAGGCCCTGCTTCCTCCAGGTCGGCGGACTCGAAGTGGCCACCACCCCCGAACGCCTCGCCGAACTCCACCGCCGCCACGGCTGGATCACCGCCTGGGGCGTCGAGGCACACCTGTTGAGCGCCGACGAGTGCGTGCAGTGCCACCCGCTGGTGAACCGTGACCGGGTCCTCGGCGGCCTCTTCGTTCCCACCGACGGCATCGCCAAGGCCGTGCTCGCCGTCGAGGCCCAGATCCGCCGGGCCACCGAGCGCGGCGTCCGCTTCCTCGCCCGCCACGAAGTCCTCGACGTCCGCAGGAGCGAGGGCCGCGTCACCGGAGTCCTCACCGACCAGGGCGAGATCCCCGCCGACATCGTGGTGTGCTGCGCCGGCATCTGGGGCCCGAAGATCGCCCGCATGGTCGGCATGAACCTGCCGCTCACCCCACTCGCCCACCAGCTCGCCTGGACCGGCCCGGTCCCCGCCCTCGCCGGCCAGACCGAGGAGGCCGTCCGCCCGATCCTGCGCCACCAGGACGCCGACCTCTACTACCGCGACCGCTTCGACGGCCTCGGCATCGGCTTCTACGGTCACCGCCCGATGCCCGTCTCCGCGGACGACATCCTCTCCGTCGGCGAGGCCGAACAGATGCCCTCCGTCCTGAAGTTCACCGAGGAGGACTTCGAGGACGCCTGGACCGAGACCCGGTCGCTGCTCCCCGCGACCCGCGAGGCCAAGGTCGAAGAGGGCATCAACGGCCTGTTCTCCTTCACCACCGACGGCTACCCGCTGCTCGGTCAGTCCCCGGACGTCAAGGGCTTCTGGGTCGCCGAGGCCGTCTGGGTCACCCACTCCGCGGGCGTCGGCCGGGCCGTCGCCGAATGGCTGGTGGACGGCCACTGCTCGTCCTTCGACCTTCACGAGTGCGACGTCAACCGCTTCGAGGCGCACCAACTCGCCCCGGAGTACGTCCTCGCCCGCGACTGCCAGAACTTCGCCGAGGTCTACGACATCCTCCACCCCCTTCAGCCGTCCGGGAAACCGCGCCCGATCCGCACCAGCCCCTTCCACGCCCGCCAGCAGGAACACGGCGCGTTCTTCCTGGAGGCGAACGGCTGGGAGCGTCCCCAGTGGTACGAGGCCAACGCGGGTTTGGTCGAAGGCCGTTCGATCCCCACCCCCAACGACTGGGCCGCCCGCTACTGGTCGCCGATCGTCGGCGCCGAGGCCCAGGCCACCCGCGAGACCGTCGCGATGTACGACATGACGGCCCTCAAACGCCTGGAGGTCACCGGCCCCGGCGCCGCCGACTTCCTGGAGGGCCTGGTCACCGGCAAGGTCGCCAAGTCCGTCGGCTCGGTGACGTACACCCTGCTCCTCGACCACGACGGCGGCATCCGCAGTGACATCACCGTCGCCCGCCTCGCACGCGACCTCTTCCAGGTCGGCGCCAACGGCAACCTGGACCTCGACTGGTTCACCCGCCACCTCCCCGCCGACGGACGGGTCCAGGTCCGCGACATCACCCCCGGCACCTGCTGCGTCGGCCTGTGGGGCCCGCTCGCCCGCGAGGTCCTCCAGCCCCTCACCGACACGGACTTCTCCAACGAGGGCCTCAAGTACTTCCGCGCCCAGCGTGCCTACATCGGCTCGGTGCCGGTCACCGCGATGCGGCTGTCCTACGTCGGCGAACTCGGCTGGGAGCTGTACACCACCGCCGACCAGGGCGCGAAACTCTGGGACACCCTGTGGCGGGCGGCCGAACCGCTCGGCGGCGTCATCGCCGGCCGGGGCGCCTTCAACAGCCTGCGCCTGGAGAAGGGTTACCGCTCCTTCGGCACCGACATGACCTTCGAGCACGATCCCTACGAGGCCGGTGTCGGCTTCGCCGTCAAGCCGGACAAGGGCGACTTCGTCGGCAAGGCCGCGCTGGAGCGGCGCGGGACGGAGGTACGGCGCCGGCTGAGCTGCCTCACCATCGACGACCCAGGGGCGGTCGTCATGGGCAAGGAGCCGGTGTACGACGGTGAGCGCGCGGTCGGTTACGTGACCAGCGCGGCCTATGGATACACGATCGGGAAGGGGATCGCGTACGCGTGGCTGCCGGCGGAACTGGCGGTGCCCGGGACCGGCGTTCAGATCGGGTACTTCGACCAGCGCGTGGACGCGGTGGTGGCCGAGGAGCCGTTGTTCGACCCGGCGATGAGTCGTCTCCGTGGGTGAGGGGTCCGAGTGGTGTCGTCGTTCGGCTGCGGGCTCGTTGTGGCTGGTCGCGCCCACGCGGAGGTAGCCGCATATCAGTACAGCCCCGCGCCCCTTACGGGGCGCCTCGCCAAGGTCGTTGAAAGGATCACGAAACCCATATGAACGCGCTGAACACGCCCTTGGCCGAGCTCGACCCCGAGGTCCATGCCGCGCTCCGCGCCGAGCTGCACCGGCAGCAGTCCACTCTGGAGATGATCGCCTCCGAGAACTTCGCGCCCACCGCCGTGATGGAGGCGCAGGGCTCGGTCGCCACCAACAAGTACGCCGAGGGCTACCCCGGCCGCCGCTACTACGGCGGCTGCGAACACGTCGACGTCACCGAGCGGCTGGCCATCGAACGCGTCAAGTCGCTCTTCGGCGCCGGCTTCGCCAACGTCCAGCCGCACTCCGGCGCCCAGGCCAACACCGCCGTCTTCTTCGCCCTGCTCAAGCCCGGCGACACCGTCCTCGGCCTCGACCTCGCGCACGGCGGCCATCTCACCCACGGCATGCGCCTCAACTACAGCGGCAAGATGCTCGACGTCGTGCCCTACCACGTCTCCGAGACCGACAACCTCGTGGACCTGGACGAGGTGGCGCGGCTCGCCAAGGAACACCGTCCGAAGATGATCATCGCGGGCTGGTCGGCGTATCCGAGGCAGCTGGACTTCGCGGCCTTCCGGCGGATCGCCGACGAGGTCGGAGCCCTCCTCATGGTCGACATGGCGCACTTCGCGGGCCTGGTCGCCGCCGGACTGCACCCGAGCCCCGTCCCGCACGCCCACGTCGTCACCACGACCACGCACAAGACCCTCGGCGGACCGCGCGGCGGCGTCATCCTCACCGACGACGCCGACCTCGCCAAGAAGATCAACTCCGCGGTGTTCCCCGGGATGCAGGGCGGCCCGCTGGAGCATGTCATCGCCGCGAAGGCCGTCTCCTTCAAGGTCGCGGCAACACCCGAGTTCGCCGAACGCCAGGCCCGCACGCTGGCCGGCGCCCGCATCCTCGCCGAACGCCTCACCCGCCCCGACGCCGCCGCGGCCGGAGTGAAGGTGCTGACCGGCGGCACGGACGTCCACCTCGTCCTCGTCGACCTCCGGAACTCTCCCCTGGACGGCCGGCAGGCCGAGGACCTCCTCCATACGATCGGTATCACCGTCAACCGCAACGCCGTCCCCTTCGACCCGCGCCCGCCCATGGTCACCTCCGGCCTGCGCATCGGCACCCCCGCACTGGCCACCCGGGGCTTCACCGAGGCGGACTTCGCGGAGGTCGCCGACGTGATAGCCCTCGCCCTCCGGCCCGACCCGGACGTGTCCGCCCTGCGTGCCCGCACCGCGGCCCTCGCCGCCGCGCACCCGCTCTACCCGCACCTCTCGCACGACGGAGACGACGGAGACGTCCGATGAGCCCCCGCACCCCCGGCGCCGACCTCCCCGACCACCCGGACTTCCTCTGGCGCACCCCCGAGCCGAAGCGCTCGTACGACGTGATCGTGGTCGGCGGCGGCGGACACGGCCTCGCCACCGCCCACTACCTGGCGAAGAACCACGGCATCACCAACGTGGCGGTCCTGGAGAAGGGCTGGCTGGCGGGCGGCAACATGGCCCGCAACACCACGATCATCCGCTCCAACTACCTCTGGGACGAGAGCGCGGGCATCTACGAACACGCGCTGAAGCTCTGGGAGGGCCTGGAGGAGGAGCTCGACTACCCGATCCTCTTCTCCCAGCGCGGCGTGCTGAACCTCGCCCACAGCCTCCAGGACGTCCGCGACAGCGTCCGCCGGGTCGAGGCCAACCGGCTCAACGGCGTGGACGCCGAGTGGCTCGACGCCGAGCAGGTCAAGGAGGTCTGCCCGATCGTCAACACCTCACCCGAGGTGCGCTACCCGGTCCTGGGCGGCACCTACCAGCCGCGCGCGGGCATCGCCAAGCACGACTACGTGGCCTGGGGCTTCGCCCGCTCCGCGGACGCGGCCGGCATCGACATCATCCAGAACTGCGAGGTCACCGGAGTGGACGTGGTGGCCGGCCGGGTGGTCGGCGTCCAGACCACCCTCGGCCCGATCGCCGCCGGCAAGGTGGCCCTGTGCGCGGCCGGCCACACCTCCGTCCTCGCCGCCATGGCAGGCATCGAACTCCCGCTCCAGAGCCACCCCTTGCAGGCCCTCGTCTCCGAACTCCTGGAGCCGGTGCACCCCACCGTCGTCATGTCCAACGCGGTCCATGTGTACGTCAGCCAGGCGCACAAGGGGGAGTTGGTGATGGGCGCGGGCATCGACGCGTACAACTCCTACACCCAGCGCGGCGCGTTCCACATCATCGAGGAGCAGATGGCGGCGGCCCTCGAACTCTTCCCGGTCTTCGCCCGCGCCCACGTCCTGCGCACCTGGGGCGGCATCGTCGACGTCAGCCCCGACGTCTCACCCATCGTCGGCCTCACCCCGGTGGCCGACCTCTACCTCAACTGCGGCTGGGGAACAGGCGGTTTCAAGGCCACCCCGGGCGTCGGCTGGGTCTACGCCCACACCATCGCCCACGACACGCCCCACCCCCTCAACGCCCCCTTCTCGCTCGACCGTTTCACCACCGGCGCGCTCGTCGACGAGCACGGCGCGGCCGCGGTGGCCCACTAGGGAGCCCCACCATGCTGCTCATCCCCTGCCCGTGGTGCGGGCCCCGCGACGAGTCCGAGTTCCACTACGGCGGCCAGGCCCACGTGCCGTACCCGGAGAACCCGGCCTCCCTCACCGACGAGGAGTGGGCCCGCTACCTCTTCTTCCGCGCCAACCCGAAGGGCCCCTTCCCGGAACGCTGGAACCACACGGCAGGCTGCCGGAGGTGGTTCAACGCGGTCCGGGACACGTCGACGAACGAGATCCTGACGGTGTACCGGGCGGGCGAGCCGCGCCCGACGGCTCCCCTCTCAGCCCGTCCGGCGTTTGAGGACGAGGCCGTTCAGGCCGACGGGGGGTCTGGGGGCGCAGCCCCCAGCGGGGTCGAAGGGGCAGCGCCCCTGGAAGACGGGAAGGGTAGGGGCGGCGGGGGCGACACCCTCCTCGCCGGCACCACCGCGGCCCACCCCTACCGCACCCCCACCGGCGGCCGAATCGACCGCACCACCCCCCTCGCCTTCACCTTCGACGGCACCGAATACCAGGGCTACCGAGGCGACACCCTCGCCTCCGCCCTCCTCGCCAACGGCGTCATCCACTCCGCCACCAGCATCGGACTCGGCCGCCCCCGAGGCGTCTTCACCGCCGGCCCCGAAGAACCCAACGCGGTCGTCCAGATCGAGGCCACCTTCCCCGAACCCATGCTCCCCGCCACCACCGTCGAGCTCTACGACGGCCTGGTGGCCACCGGCCTCCGCGGCCGGGGACGCCTCGCCACCGAACCCGACCCCGCCCGCTACGACGCCGTACACGCCCACTGCGACCTGCTGGTCGTCGGCGCCGGCCCGGCCGGCCTCGCGGCGGCAGCGGCCACAGCCACCAGCGGCGCCCGCGTCATCCTCGCCGACGACCAGCCGGAACCCGGCGGCAGCCTGCTCGGCACCGGCGAGCACCACACCTGGGTGGTGGCGACACGTGCCCGCCTCGAAGCCGCCCCCGAGGTCCGCGTCCTGCGCCGCACCACCGTCTTCGGCCACTACGACGACAACCACCTCCTCGCCGTCGAACGCCGCACCGCCCACCTCGGCGCCGACGCTCCCGCGCACGTCTCCCGCGAACGCGTCTGGCGGATCCGTGCCCGGCACGTCGTCCTCGCCACCGGCGCCCACGAGCGGTCCCTCGCGTTCGGCGACAACGACCGCCCCGGCGTGATGCTGGCCGCCTCGGCCCGCACGTACCTGCACCGGTACGCCGTCCTGCCCGGCCACCGCGCGGTCGTGTTCACCACCAACGACAGCGCGTACGCCGCCGCACTCGACCTGGCGGCGGCCGGCGTGGACGTCGCGGCGATCGCCGACACCCGGCCCGAGCCGGGGGAGTGGGCCGAACGCGCCCGGTCCGCCGGGATCGAGGTACTGGCCGGACACGCGGTCACCGGCACGGCGGGCGCCGCCCGGCTCACGGCCGTGACCGTCGCCCCGTACGAAGACGTGACCGTCGCCCCGCACCAAGACGCCGACGAACAGCGGGAGTTCGCCGCCGACCTGCTCCTCGTCTCCGGCGGCTGGAACCCCGTCGCACACCTGTTCAGCCAGGCGGGCGGCACGCTCCGCCACGACGAGACGCTCGGCACGTTCGTCCCCGACGGCTGCCGTCAGGCCGTGGCGGTCGCCGGCGCCGCGAACGGGGCGTTCGACCTCGCCACGGCCCTCGCCCAGGGCGCGGCGGCAGGCGCCCGGGCGGTCGAGGCCGAGGGCTACACCGCGGAGCCCCCCGCCCGCCCCGCTGTCGCCTCCCTGCCGTACACCCCGCCCATGCAGGTCTTCACGATCCCCACCGCCACCGGCGGCCCCCGCTTCGTCGACCTCCAACGCGACGTCACCGTGGCCGACCTGACCCGGGCGACCGGCGCGGGTCTGCGCTCGGTGGAGCACACCAAGCGCTACACCACGGCCGGTACCGCGAACGACCAGGGCAAGACCGGCGGGGTGCTGACGAGCGGGGTCGTCGCCGAACTACTCGGCGTGGACGTCTCGGCGCTCGGCCTGCCCACCTTCCGGCCGCCGTACACCCCCGTCTCCTTCGCCGCCCTCGCCGGCCGTGACCGGGGCGCGCTGCACGACCCCGTCCGCACGACCGCCCTGCACGGCTGGCACGTCGAGCACGGCGCGCTGTTCGAGAACGTCGGCCAGTGGAAGCGGCCCTGGTACTACCCGCGGGACGGCGAGGACAGGGAGACGGCCGTGCTGCGCGAGTGCCGCGCCGCCCGCGAGGGCGTGGCCTTCATGGACGCCTCCACGCTCGGCAAGATCGATGTGCAGGGCCCGGACGCCGCGCTCTTCCTGGACCGGCTCTACACGAACATGATCAGCACCCTGAAGGTCGGCATGATCCGCTACGGCGTGATGTGCCGCCTGGACGGCATGGTCTTCGACGACGGCACGGTCATCCGGCTCGCCCCGGACCGGTTCCTGGTCACCACCACGACCGGCAACGCGGCGGCCGTCCTGGACTGGATGGAGGAGTGGCTGCAGACCGAATGGCCCGACCTGCGGGTGCACTGCACCTCGGTCACCGAGCACTGGGCCACCGTCGCCCTGGTCGGCCCGAAGTCCCGGGCGGTCCTCGGCTCACTGGCACCCCGACTGGCCGTGTCCAACGACGACTTCCCGTTCATGGCGTGGCGGGAGACCACCGTCGCCGGCCTCGACGCCCGGGTGTGCCGGATCAGCTTCTCCGGCGAACTCGCCTACGAGATCAACGTGTCGCCGTGGCGGGCCCGCGCGCTCTGGGAGGCGCTGGACGCGGCGGGGGAGCCGTACGGCATCACTCCCTACGGCACCGAGACCATGCATGTGCTGCGCGCCGAGAAGGGCTATCCGATCGTCGGCCAGGACACCGACGGCACGGTCACCCCGCAGGACCTCGGCATGGGCTGGGCGGTGTCCCGGAAGAAGCCCGACTTCATCGGCAAGCGCTCCTTCGCCCGCGCCGACACCGCCCGCCCCGACCGCAAACACCTGGTGGCCCTGCTCACGGACGATCCCGGCGCCCTCCTCCCGGAAGGCACCCACCTGGTCGCCGAGAGCGAACTGCCCGCCCCGCCCGTCCCCATGCTCGGCCATGTCACCTCCAGCTACCGCAGCGCGGCGCTCGGCCGGACCTTCGCGCTGGCCCTGGTCAAGGGCGGCCGGGAGCGCATCGGTGAACGTCTCTACGCACCCGTCGGCGCCCGGCTGCTGCCGGTGACCGTCGCCGGTCCCGTCCTCTACGACCCCGAGGGAGCCCGCCGCGATGGCTGACACCGCCCCGACCGCAGCGCGGCACAGCCCCCTGGCCGACGCCGCGCACCGCCTGTCCGCCGTGACGCGCTCCTCCCGGGGCGCGGTCCGGCTCGCCGAACTCCCCTTCCTGGCCCAGGTGAACATCCGGCTGGACGCCAAGGGACAGGCGGCGGACGCGGTCGGACTGGCCCTGGGACTCACCCTGCCGCTGGAACCCGACACCGTGGTGCATACGGGGGAGGTGACCGCGATGTGGCTCGGCCCGGACGAATGGCTGGTGGTGGGCCGGCCCGGCACCGAGCGGGAGCTGGAGGACCGGATCCGCTCGGCGGCCGGGGCCGAACCGGTCGCCGTCACCGATGTCTCCGCCCAGCGCACCACCCTCCTGGTCGGCGGCCCCCGCGCCCGCGATCTGCTGTCCCACGGCTGCGCAGTGGACCTGCACCCGCGTGCCTTCGGCCCCGGCCGCTGCGCCCAGACGACGCTCGCCCGTACCCAGGTCGTGCTGGTCGCCCGCGAGGAGAGCCGGGCCGGGTTCTGGCTGCTGGTGCGCTCCTCCTTCGCCGGCTACCTGGTGGACTGGCTGCTGGACGCGGCCGTGGAATACGCCTGAGCGGCCCGGGTGCCGAGCCGTCTCAGCGGGGCCGCTCCGCGAGCCGCTCCAGATGGGCCGTGCGCGATACGGCGGTCTGGCCCTGGACCAGCAGGAACAGGGCCTCCCGGGCCAGGCGCTGGGCGCGGCCGGTGACGGACATGGCCCGGCCGCCGCCCGACACCACGGCCGCCGTGGTCGCCGTACGCATCAACGTGAACGCCTCGGCCCGCAGCGCCAGCCGCTCCTGCGCGTGCTCCCGCGGCACCGGATGGTCCGCGAGCGCGTAGGCCCGGCGGCGGACCTCTCCGGTACGGGCCCGCAGCGGAGCGGCGTACTCGTCGTCGACCAGGGCCAGGGCCGCCTCCGTGATCCCGAAGACGGCCGGGTTGGCGTTGAGGGTCTTCGGCCGGTCCGTCGCCGCCCAGTCCTCGTACGGCGTCCGAAGCGCGACCGCGTCCTCCGGTACCCGCAGGCCGTCCAGGTCCAGGGACACCGTCCGGGACGCGGTGAGCGCGGCCAGCCGCATCGGCTCCGACGGCCGCAGGCCCGGCTGCTCCCGTGCCTCTACGAAGGCGAACAGGGCCTCGTCGTCCTCGGTCACCCCGGCCAGCAGAATCACGTCGTTCAGGCCCCAGCCGGTGTACCAGGGGACGGTGCCGTCAAAGCGCCAGCCGTCCCCCTCCCGCCGGACCCGCACCGGAACAAGCGGGTACGACCGCAGATGCGCGTACGCCACCCCGGACAGCAGCCCACCCTTCGCCAGCGGGCCCAACAGGCGGTCCCGTACCGGCAGTTCGGCCTTGGCCAGGGTCAGTACCGGCGTGTGGTGCTGGGTCTGCACGAACCAGGTCGAGCAGCACGCCCCGGCCAGGATCTCCGCCGTCTCGCGCACCACGGCCGCGGGTGCCGCCGAGCCGCCGTACGCCACCGGCGCGTTCAGGCCGAGCAGGCCCGAGCGCCTGATCGCCTCGATGTGGCTCACCGGCACCCCCTCCTGGTCGACGCGCTCCGCGGCGGGGGAGAGGAGGCCGTCGGCGAGTTCCCGGGCGCGGACGACGAGCGGATGTGCGGAGATGGTCATGGAGAAGATTCTTTCGGCTGTCCGGGGCGGGGTGTCGATCCGGGGGCCCGCCGTTCGTGTAGAAGGCGAGCACACCCCGCGACGACCGAGGAGAACGTCATGAAGCACTACCTGCTCAGCGTGGTCCAGCCGGCCGACGGCACCCCGCCGCCGCCCGACGAGATGGCCACGATCATGCGCGATGTCGAGGTGTTCAACGACGAGCTGCGCGCGGCCGGCGCCTGGGTCTTCTCCGGCGGGCTGCACGGCCCGGAGACGGCCACGATGCTGCGCCCGAAGGACGGCGACGTGCTGGTCACCGACGGGCCCTACGCCGAGGGCAAGGAGTACCTCGGCGGGATCAGTCTGATCCGGGCCCAGGACCTGGACGCCGCCCTGGAGTGGGGACGCAAGGCCGCCCTGGCCACCCGGCTGCCGATCGAGGTGCGGCCCTTCGTGGACCAGTTCTGATGGCGGACGCCGCCGACGTCGAGGCCGCCTTCCGTGCCGAGTACGGGCGCGCGGTCTCGGTGCTCGTCCGCTTCCTCGGCGACATCGACCTCGCCGAGGAAGCGGTCCAGGACGCCTTCGCCACGGCGCTGGACAGATGGCCGGAGAGCGGGGTGCCGCCGAGCCCGGCCGGGTGGATCATCACCACCGCCCGCAACCGCGCCCTCGACCGACTGCGCCGCGAGTCCTCCCGGGACGCCCGGCAGGCCGAGGCCGCCCGGCTGTACGCGTCCGGCCCAGCGGCCGAGGAGGGCCCCGTGCGCGACGAACGGCTCCGGCTGATCTTCACCTGCTGCCACCCCGCGCTCGCCCCGCGTCCTGCACGCCGTCCGGGCCGACCTGCTGCGTCGCCTCGGCCGTGACGACGAGGCGGTCCGGGCGTACGACACCGCCATCGAGCTCGCCGACGGGCTGCCCGAACGGGCGTACCTTCGGCGGCGGCGGGCCGAGCTCGTGGCCTGAGGAGCGGGTCCACGGCAGGGTGATCCGGGCACGGCGGAAAGCGTTCCGGGGTGGCGGAATTTACTTCGGCCCCTGAAAGGTTGCACTATGCATCCGTCTGTTCGTCACCCGGCCGGGCCGTCAGGCCCGTACGCACCACCAGCGAGGCATCCGTGAACCAGTCCACCCCCGAGCAGCCCGCCGACGTCGTCGCCCGGCTGCGCGCCACCTTCCGCACCGGCCGCACCAAGCCCGTCGAGTGGCGCACCGGCCAGCTGCGCCGGCTGCGCGCCATGCTGACGGAGCGCGGCGACGAGCTGGCCGCCGCCCTCCACGCGGACCTGGGCAAGAGCGCCGGCGAGGCCTACCGCACGGAGATCGACTTCACCGTCCGGGAGATCGACCACAGCCTCGACCACCTGGCGGAGTGGCTGCGCCCCGAGTCCGCCCCGGTCCCGGCGCACCTGGGCGGCGACGCGACCGCCTGGACGCAGTACGACCCGCTCGGCGTCGTCCTGGTCATCGCCCCGTGGAACTACCCCGCCCAGCTGCTGCTCGCCCCGCTGGCCGGCGCCCTCGCCGCGGGCAACGCGGTCGTCGCCAAGCCCAGCGAGCTGGCCCCGGCGACCTCGGCCGCACTGGCCCGGCTGCTGCCGGCCTTTCTCGACACCGAGGCCGTCGCCGTCGTGGAGGGCGGTGTCCCGGAGACCACGGCCCTGCTCGCCGAACGGTTCGACCACATCTTCTACACCGGCAACGGCACGGTCGGCCGGATCGTCATGCGCGCCGCCGCCGAGCACCTCACCCCGGTCGCCCTCGAACTCGGCGGCAAGTCCCCGGCATTCGTCGACCGGGACGTCGACCTCGCGGTGGTCGCGGACCGGCTGGCGCGCGGCAAGTTCCTCAACGCCGGGCAGACCTGTGTCGCCCCCGACTACGTCCTGACGGACCCCGAGACGGCCGCCGCCCTGGAGGCCGAGCTGGTCAGGGCCGTCCAGGCCTTGTACGGCACGGAGCCCAAGGAGTCCGGGGAGTACGGCCGGATCGTCAACGAGCGGCACTTCGACCGGCTCAGCGGACTGCTCGGCTCCGGCCGGGTGGCGGTGGGCGGCGACACCGACCGCGCCGCCAAGTACATCGCGCCCACCGTGCTCGCCGACGTCGACCCCGAGTCCCCGGTGATGCGGGAGGAGATCTTCGGCCCGATCCTGCCCCTCGTCACCGTCCCGGACCTGGACGGCGCGATCGGCTTCATCAACGACCGCGACAAACCCCTCGCGCTCTACGTCTTCAGCGAGTCCGGCGACACCCGGGACCGGATCGCCGCCGAGACCTCCTCCGGCGGGCTCGGCCTCGGCCTTCCGGTCGCCCATCTCACCGTCTCCGACCTGCCGTTCGGTGGGGTGGGGGAGAGCGGCATGGGCAGTTACCACGGCCGCTACTCCATCGAGACGTTCAGCCACCGCAAGGCGGTCCTCGCCAAGCCGCTCGGCTGATCCCCCGACTCTTCCCGGGCCCGGCCGCGTGGTGACGCCGCCGGGCCCGACCGCTGCCCTGCCGGGCGACACGGAGAGCCCGACATGCCAGTTTCCGGCCGCAATTGCGGAAACCACTCGTCGAAGATCGACTGCCGAATGACTGGTCTACACCCTTGACTGGTACAGACCAAAGCAGTTGAGTGTGCCTCACACCCCCCACCGCGGCCGCTCCCCCTCTGTGGGGCGCGGCCGTGCTCCGCAAAGGAGTTGATCCGTGTCGAGGCGCCGTATCGCCGCACTCCTGACCTCGCTCGCCATAGGCGGCTCCGCCCTGGTGCTCCAGGCGGCCCCCACAGCCTCCGCCGCCGGCTTCGTCGTCAGCGAGGCGCAGTTCAACCAGATGTTCCCGAACCGGAATTCCTTCTACAGCTACAGCGGCCTCACCGCCGCGCTCAGCGCCTACCCGGCCTTCGCCAACACCGGCAGCGACACCGTCAAGAAGCAGGAGGCCGCGGCCTTCCTCGCCAACGTCAGCCACGAGACCGGCGGACTGGTCTACATCGTCGAGCAGAACACCGCCAACTACCCGACGTACTGCGACTGGAGCCAGTGGTACGGCTGCCCCGCCGGTCAGTCCGCCTACTACGGCCGCGGCCCCATCCAGCTCAGCTGGAACTTCAACTACAAGGCCGCCGGTGACGCGCTCGGCGTCGACCTGCTCAACAACCCCTGGCAGGTCGAGAACAACTCCTCCGTCGCCTGGAAGACCGGCCTGTGGTACTGGAACACCCAGACCGGCCCCGGCACCATGACCGGCCACAACGCCATGGTCAACCAGGCCGGCTTCGGCCAGACCATCCGCAGCATCAACGGCTCCCTGGAGTGCGACGGCAAGAACCCGGCGCAGGTACAGAGCCGGGTCAGCGCCTACCAGAAGTTCACACAGATTCTCGGTGTCACGGCGGGCAACAACCTCTACTGCTGACCCGTCCCGCGACTGCCGTGTGCCAGACTCCGTCGATGACCTCCGAAACGATCACCGCGGACACCTCCGGCACCTGGAAACTCGGCGACCTGCCCGTCCACCGTCTCGGCTTCGGCGCGATGCGGCTGACGGGCAACGTCGCCCTCCACCGCGGCACGCCCAGCGACCGCACCCGCTCGGTCGCCGTACTGCGCAAGGCCGTGGAACTCGGTGTGAACCACATCGACACGGCCGCCTTCTACTTCTCCGCCCTGCGCTCCGCCAACGAACTCATCAACACCGCGCTCGCCCCCTACCCCGACGACCTGGTCATCGTCACCAAGGTCGGCCCCTTCCGCGACTACTCCGGCGAGTGGGCCACCTCCGCCCGCCCCGACCAGCTGCGCGGGCAGGTCGAGGAGAACCTGCGCCAGCTAGGCCGCGACCACCTCGACGTCGTCAACCTCCGCCGGATGGGCCAGGACTCGATCGCCGAGCACTTCGGCGCCCTCGCCGAACTCCGCGAGGCGGGCCTGGTCCGCCACCTCGGCGTCTCCGAGATCGAACCGCGGCACCTGGACGAGGCGCTGGCCATCGCCCCCGTGGTGTGCGTGCAGAACCGCTACGGACTCGGCAAGCCGGACCCGGCAGGCGACGCACTGGTCCGTATCTGCGGCGAACGCGGCATCGCCTTCGTGCCGTACTTCGCCGTCGGGGGCGAGGCCGCGATGCGCGGCACCGCCGAGACCCACGACGACGAGCTCCTCGCCGTCGCCCGCGCCCACGACGCCAGCCCCGCCCAGGTCCGCCTCGCCTGGACCCTGCACCAGGGCCAGCACGTCCTCGCCATCCCCGGCACCGGCAACCCGGACCACCTGGCCGAGAACGTGGCGGCGGGCGCCATCCGGTTCACCGACGAGGAACTGACCCGGCTGAACGCCCTGCACACCAGGGCCGGTTGACGGTCCGGCTCAGACCGCCCACACCCCGTCCCGCATCAGGTGCCGGCCGCGCAGCTCGTGCTCCTCGTGCCAGGCCTCGACCGCGCGGGGCCGGATCCGGAACCAGGCGTACGACGGGCTGTCCCCGCGCGGGTCCCAGCCCGTCTTCGCCCGCAGCGCCTCGGCCGCCGGCCCCGGTACGCCGGCCGAGGAGAAGACGGTCACGTCCCCGTCCAGCAGGACGACATCCCGGGTGTCGCCGAACGCGAGCCTGGCCCGGCCGCCGTCCCGCAGATTGCGGCCGGTCGGGCTGGTGATCCGGGTGGACAGCCACACCGCCTCCCCGTGCCAGACGAACCAGAGCGGGACGAGACACGGCAGCCCGGTGCCGTCCGCCGTGGCCACCCAGATGTCCGTCTCCCGCTCGAGCCGGGACAGGACGTCGCGCTTGCGCTGCCCGGGGGAGCGGGCGGGGCCGGTGATCTTCATGGCCGCGAAACTACCGGCCGGGTGCGCCGCGCACCTCGGGCCCGCGTCCTAGGTCTCCGGTACCGCTCACCGCGGGAGGTTTCCTCCGCCTCCGGCGGGGCTCCTCTCATAATGGGTGGACGGGCGGTGGCCGCCGCCCGTCTGACTACACTGCCGTAGACGGTCCCTGGGACCGTGGACGAAGTAGGGGTGAGGAACCTTCCATGGCCGACGCGAAGGACGAACGCCGGCCCGCCGGTGAGCTGGAGGCGAGCGTCATGGCGGCCCTCTGGGCAGCCGGTGTGCCCCGGACCCCCGGGCAGGTGCAGCGAAGCCTCGGCGCGGACCTGGCACGCACCACCGTGACGACGATCCTGACCCGGCTGCACGACAAGGGCGTGGTCGACCGGCACCGTCAGGGCCGCGGCTTCGCCTACTTCCCCGTCCAGGACGCGCAGGGCCTGACCGCGAAGCGGATGCACAGCGAACTCGACCGCGACACCGACCGGGAGACCGTGCTCGCCCGCTTCGTCGCCCAGCTCAGCCCCGACGACGAGCGCGTCCTGCGGAGTCTGCTCGACGCCGGCGAACAGCCCGGGGCGTCATGACCGCGCTGCTGATCCTGCCGCTGCTGGTGCCGTTCGTGCTGCCGGCGCTCTCCCGGCGGGCCCTGGACCGGCTGGCGCCCACCGCCGCGCTCTGGGTGATCACCGCCTCGGCCGTCGCCCTCGCGGGCTGCACCCTGGCCGCGCTCGGCGCGTTCGTCCTCACCGGGCTGTTCGAGCTGCCGTTCTTCGCGGCGCTCGGTGAGCTGGTCCGGCCGCTGCACACGGTCTCCCACCGCTACGTCCTGCCGCTCGCGGCCCTCTCGGCCGGCGCTCTCGCCCTCTGCGCCTGGACCGGCACACGGTCGGTGCTGCGGCAGACGCGCGCCTTCCGCGCGGCCCGCACGGAGGCCGGGCGGGGGCCCGCCGCGGGTGACCTGTGCGTGGTCGACTCGCCGAGTCCGGACGCGTACGCGCTGCCCGGCCGGCCGCACCGGATCGTCGTCACCACCGGGATGCTGCGCAGCCTGGATGGGGCCGAACGGGAGGCGCTGTTCGCGCACGAACGGGCGCACAACAGCGGTGGCCACCACTTCTTCCTCGCCGCCGCGGAGCTTGCGGCGCACTGTCATCCGGGGTTGCGGCAGGTCCGGGAGGTCGTACGGCTGGCCGTCGAGCGGGTCGCGGACGAGGCCGCGGCGAGCGCGGTGGGGGACCGGCGGCTGACGGCCCGCGCGATCGCCCGGGCCGCGCTGGCCGGACAGGGCGGGGGCGCCGAGCGGCCGGCGTTCGTGTCGGGGGCGACGTCGGGGCCGGTGCCGCGGCGGGTGGCGGCGCTGCTGGAGGCGCCGCGGGGGCGGCGCCGGGCCGGTTCCGGGTTCGCGGTGCTGCTCGCGGCGTGCGCCGCGCTGTCGTGTGTCGCCTCCGCGACCGGGATGATCGACTTTCATCATCAGGTGGAGGTCGCGCAGGGGGAGGCGGAGCGGTAGGGCGGGCGCCGTGTGAAGGGCGCGGGTGCGTAGTGGCTGGTCGCGCAGTTCCCCGCGCCCCTGTCGGGGCGCCCCAGCTGGTGCCTCCCGAAAATACCGCCGTGGGAAGAGGGCGGCTGGCGTTCGTTACGTTTTACGTATAACCTCTCCCGCTAACCGCTCCACCGAAAGGTCCCCATGCGACGCGTCGCCCTGGTCACCCTTGTCGTCGGCGACTACGACGAGGCGATCCGCTTCTACACCGAGGCTCTCGGGTTCCGGCTGGTCGAGGACGCGCCGCGGCCGGACGGCTCCCGCTGGGTCGTCGTGGAGCCCGGGACCGAGGGGCACGGCACCGGACTGGTGCTCGCCCGCGCCAAGGACGACCGGCAGCGCGCCCGCGTCGGCGACCAGACCGGCGGGCGCGTCGGGTTCTTCCTGCACACCGACGACTTCGCCCGCGACCACGCCCGGATGACCGCCGCCGGCGTGACCTTCCTGGAGGAGCCGCGGCACGAGCCGTACGGCAGTGTCGCCGTCTTCCAGGACCTCTACGGCAACCGCTGGGACCTGCTCCAGCCCACCGACTGACCCATCGCCCCGAATCACCCGCCGAGGAAAACCCCGCCATGACTGCTACGCGCGTAGACTCCGATGTGATCCGCCGCCTCCCCAAGGCCGTCCTGCACGACCACCTCGACGGCGGCCTGCGCCCCGCCACCCTCGTCGAGCTGGCGGCCGAGGTCGGTCACACCCTGCCCACCACCGACCCGGACGAACTGGCCGCCTGGTACGTCGAGGCCGCCAACTCCGGTGACCTGGTGCGGTACATAGCCACCTTCGAGCACACCCTCGCCGTCCTGCAGACCAAGGAGGGGCTGCGGCGCGTCGCCGAGGAGTACGTCCTCGACCTCGCCGCCGACGGTGTGGTGTACGGCGAGGTGCGCTACGCCCCGGAGCTGAACGTCAAGGGCGGGCTCACCCTGGGCGAGGTCGTGGAGAGCGTCCAGGAAGGGCTCGCCGCCGGCATGGCGAAGGCCGCTGCCGCCGGCACGCCGGTCCGCGTCGGCACCCTGCTCTGCGGGATGCGGATGTTCGACCGGGTCGGCGAGGCCGCCGAGCTGGCCGTCGCCTACCGGGACGCCGGTGTCGTCGGCTTCGACATCGCCGGTGCCGAGGACGGCTTCCCGCCCGCCGACCACCTCGCCGCCTTCGAGCACCTGCGCCGCGAGAGCGTGCCCTTCACCATCCACGCCGGTGAGGCGCACGGCCTGCCCAGCATCCACCAGGCGGTCCAGGTGTGCGGCGCCCAGCGCATCGGGCACGGTGTGCGGATCACCGAGGACATCGCCGGCGACAAGCTCGGCCGGCTCGCGAGCTGGGTGCGCGACCGCCGGATCGCCCTGGAGATGTGCCCCACCTCCAACCTCCAGACCGGCTGCGCCACCTCCATCGCCGAGCACCCGATCACCGCGCTGAAGGAGCTGGGCTTCCGGGTCACCCTCAACACCGACAACCGTCTGGTGTCCGGTACGACGATGACCCGGGAGATGTCCCTGCTGGTCGAGGAGGCCGGCTGGACGGCCGAGGACCTGCGCACGGTCACGGTGAACGCCCTGAAGAGCGCGTTCATCCCGTTCGACGAGCGCAGGGCCCTCATCGAGGACGTCGTCCTGCCGGGTTACGCCTCCGTGCTCTGAAGCAGCCCCCGCAGATAGGCGGCCTGTCCGACGTGCTGGAGATCGTCGGACAGGACGCTCACCAGCCGTACGCCCAGCGTGACCGGCGGATCGAAGCGGGTGTCCACGATCCGTTCGAGATCCTTGGCGGGGAGCTCGCGCAGCACCCCCAGGGTCTGCTCGTGGACCGCGTCGTAGTAGCCGGTCAGCAGGTCGCCGGAGTCCACCGTGACCTTCGCGACCTTCGCGGGGGTGTGGCCGTACCCGTGGTCACGGGGCGGCAGGTCGAGGCCGAAACGCTTCTCCCAGCCCTGGGTCAGCCACACCTGGTCGAGGTCGAAGGCGTCGGCGACATGGTCGTCCTGGATCCGGGTGAGGTGCCAGACCAGCCAGGTGATGGAGTTGGCGCCGGGCGCCGGGGGCCCGTTGAGCAGGTCGGGGTCGAGGCCGTCGAGGGCGGCGTGGACTTCTTCCTGGATGCGGCCGAAGCCGTCGATGAGGATGTCCCTTGCATGCATGCGACCACGATCGCGCATCGCGGGGCGTCATGCGTCCGGAATCCAGCTTCCGTGGAACCCCAGCGGCACCCGGCCCGGCAGGTGGACCCGGGCCAGCGGCTCGCCGGTGAAGTCCTGGGCGGCGAGGATCAGCAGGTCGGCGGCGCCACGGTCGGGGTTGTGGACGTAGGCGAGCGTGAAACCGTCGTCCTCCTGGGCCGAGTGTTCGCCCGGCACGAACACCGCCTCGCCCGCCGCCGCGCCCCTCGGCAGCCGGTGCACCTGGGCCGTGCCACGCGCGAAGTCGTGCTTGAGGAGGGCGTTGGAGAAGGCGTGGTCCGGCGGGTTGCCGTCCCCGGCCAGGTACGCCAGTGACATCTCGGCGGCCGCCGCCGCGTAGCCGTAGCGGTGCCGGCGGGAGACCAGTTCCTCGTTGACGCGCGGGAATTCCTGCGGCCGGTCGTCCAGGGTCCGCCTGCGGACCCGGCCGTGGCGCAGATCGACCGTCCAGCGTTCGAGTCGCGCGGTGCCCACCGCGTGCGGTCCGTCCGTGAACTTCCCGGCCACGTCGAACGGCGCCGGATACGTCGTCAGGTCGATCACCACGGAGTCGCCCTCGTCGTACGCGTTGAGGGTGTGCGAGTAGAACACCGGGTCGACACCGAACCAGCGGACCGCGCCCCCGGACCGGGACATCACCCCCACCCGGGCCGGGTGTTCCCGGTTCCAGACGTACGGCACCAGGGCGCCGGCCTCCGCGGCCGCCGGGTCGAAGGTGACCGGGATGTCGAAGACGACCACATGCTTCCCGGTGAGCGCGAAGTCGTGCATCATCGGCGCGTCCCGCACCGGGATCCGGGTGGTGCGCGCGACCCGGCCGGTGGGGTCCACGACCAGGTGCCGGACGTGGTCCCAGGTCGGGTAGTAGGTGATCGCGTGCAACTCGCCCGCGTGCGCGTCGTACTTGGTGTGCGCGGTGAACGCGCCCTCCAGCGTGCCCCGGAAGTCGTAGGTGCCCACCGTGTTGAGCTCGCCGTCCAGCTCGTACGGCAGCGGGCCGCTCTCCTGGAGCGCGAGGATCCGCCCCCGGTAGGGGATCACATGCGTGTTGCAGGCGAAGTCGTCCGGCGGGACCGGGCCGGGAAAGGACTCGCCGAGCTTCGCCGCCACCTGGGAGGAGCGCACCCAGCGGTTGCGGTACCACTCGGCGCGTCCGTCGCGCAGCCGTACGCCGTGCACCATGCCGTCGCCGAGCATCCAGTGATGGGCGCGCGGGTCCTCCAGGCCGAGGACGTTCGGACCGTTGCGCAGAAAGCGACCGTTGAGCTCGCGCGGGATGCGGCCGGTGACCGGCAGGTCGAAGGCCGTGAGTTCCTCGGTGACCGGGGCGAATGCGCCCTGGAGGAACGGATACTCGTGTTCCGCCGATTCCGTCGACTCCGTTGCCGGGAGTGCCGCCGCCGTCGCGGCCCCTGTCGTGCCGGCCAGTGCGGTGGCCGCCGCCAGGCCCGCCGCGCCGCGCAGCACCGTACGCCGTGTGTGTTCCGCCATGTCCCCTGCTCCCCGTCGTCGTTGTGGACGCTCATGAGTCTGCGCCGACGGGAAGCCGAGGTCAGGAGGGGTGGACCCCGTCCGGGGGTGTTGCCAGGCCCCCTGTTTCGAGGAGGGTGATCAGCGCCCGGGCCGCCGGGCTGGTGGCCGTCTCGGGCGGCAGCAGGGCGACCGTCTCGTAGGCGGCCTCGTCCGTGTCCTTGAGCGCGAGCGCGGTGAGCGAGGGCCGCTTGTGCCGGAAGTGCCGGGGTACCACGGCGATGCCGAGGTTCTCGTCGACCAGGTCGAGAAGGCTGTGCACGTCGTTGACCTCCAGCGCGACCGTGCGCCGTACGCCCGCCGCGGCGAAGGCCGAGTCGGTCGTGCGGCGCGGGCCCCAGTCCGGGTGGAAGTCCACGAACACCTCCCCGTCGAGGTCCGCCGGGACCACCGCCGCGCCGGCCGTGGCCAGCCGGTGGCTGGGATGGCACAGCACGGTCATCGGCTCGCCGGTCAGGGCCACCGAGCGCAGCTGGTCGGTGTCGTCCTGGGTGCGGTAGGCGAAGGCCAGGTCCAGCCGGCCCGCCGCCACCTCCTCGGCCAGCGCGCCCGAACCGGTCTGCCGCAGCCGGATCTCCACGTCCGGGTGCCGGCGCCGGAACGCGGCAAGGAGCCCCGCCACGTGCACCCCGGCGATGCACTGCTCGGTGCCCAGCGCCAGCGTCCCGCGCAGCACGCCCTGCACCGCGGCCACCGCCTCGTGCGCCGACCGCACCTGCGCGAGGATGCGTTCCGCCTCACCGAGCAGCGCGCGGCCCGCCTCGGTGAGCGTCACCCGGCGGGTGGTCCGCACGAACAGGGGCGCCCGCAGCTCCCGCTCAAGGGCCCGGATCGAGGCGGACAGGCCCGACTGGGAGACCAGCAGCCGTTCCGCGGCCCGGGTGAAGTGCTGGTCCTCGGCGACGGCGACGAAATGCTGGAGGTGGCGCAGTTCCATGACTGAGAAGCCTAACCGCACAATTCCATCGGATTCTTCTGTTGGACCACTGCCCGCTGCTCGGGAAAGGTGGCACTGATAGACAGTGTGCCAACCCCTCTGGAGTCGCGTTGTACACCGCACACCCCGACCGTTACGCCGACATGCCGTACCGCCGCAGCGGCCGCAGCGGTCTGAAGCTTCCCGCGCTGTCGCTCGGCCTGTGGCACAACTTCGGGCCCGACCGGCCCGTGACGACCCAGCGCGCCATCCTGCGCCGCGCCTTCGACCTCGGCGTCACCCACTTCGACCTGGCCAACAACTACGGTCCGCCGCCCGGCGCCGCCGAGTCGGCGTTCGGTGAGGCACTGAAGGCGGACTTCGCCTCCTACCGTGACGAACTGGTCATCTCCACCAAGGCCGGCTACCTGATGTGGCCCGGCCCCTACGGCGAGTGGGGTTCGCGCAAGTACCTGCTGTCGTCGCTGGACCAGTCCCTGAGCCGGATGGGCCTGGACTACGTCGACATCTTCTACTCGCACCGCCCGGACCCGGAGACTCCCCTGGAGGAGACGATGGGCGCCCTGCACTCCGCGGTCCAGCAGGGCAAGGCGCTCTACGTCGGCGTCTCCAACTACTCGGCGGAGCAGACCCGTGAGGCGGCCCGGATCCTCGGCGAGCTGGGCACCCCGCTCCTCATCCACCAGCCGCGCTACTCGATGCTGGACCGCCGCCCGGAGACCGGGGGCGTCCTGGACGCGCTGGACGAGCTCCAGGTCGGTTCCATCGTCTTCTCCCCGCTGGAGCAGGGCCTGCTCACCGGCCGCTACCTGGACGGCATCCCGGAGGGCTCCCGGGCCGCGAGCGACAGCCCGTTCCTGAACTCGGACGCGGTCACCGAGGACCTGGTCGCCCAGCTGCGCGCCCTCGACGAGGTCGCCAAGGGCCGCGGTCAGACCCTCGCCCAGCTCGCCCTGTCCTGGGTGCTGCGCGGTGGCCGGGTGACCTCCGCGCTGATCGGCGCGAGCAGCCCGCAGCAGGTCGAGGACTGCGTCGGCGCCATCGGCAAGCTGGACTTCGACGCCGAGGAACTGGCGCGGATCGACGCGATCGTCAAGCAGTGAGCGACGCCGTCGTCGACCGGTGACGCGCTCGGTGAGGGGACGCGCACCGCGTCCCCTCACCCTTGCCGAGCCCCTCACTCCGCGGACCCGGGCCACACCGCACTGGGCCAGGCGCGCCCGTCCGGGCTCCTGCCCGGGACGGCGGTGAAACTCGTCGTGGAAGCCGGCTCAGGTCGTGGTGGGCACCCGGTCCAGGAAGCCCAGTACCTGCCGGATCCGGCCGTCCTCGCTGAGCGTGACCACGTCAAAACCGGCCACCGGTGCCGAGCCGTCGGCCTCGTTCACCAGCTCCCAGCCGAAGCGCGCGGTGTCGTGGTGGCCGTCGACGGCCCCGAGCGGACGGAACACGAAACCCGGGAACTGCTCGTGCGCCGCCGCGATCACGGCCGTGATCTGGGCGTGCCCGGAGACCGCGGCGAGCGGGTCGGTGTAGGTGCCCTCCGGGGCCCAGGCCTCGGCGACCGCCTTGCCCAGCGCCTCGGGCTCGGTGGCGTTCCAGGCCTCGAAGTAGCGGGCGGCGGCGGTCTGGTAACGGTCGGTGTTCACGGACATGGCGAATCAGCCTCCATCGAGGGTGTCACTGCTGGTCAGGGGGTGGATCGCGGCTTGCGGCGATCCGTTGACACCACCCTGCCCGGATCCGCGTGACGGGTCGATTACCCCTCGGGTAATGAAGGCAGGTCCGTACAGCTGGCGCATTCCGGCCAATTCGCAGAGCGAATATGCCAAGAGACTGGCCGGAAAGGTGTGGTGACAGTGTTTCGAAAGTGAACATACTCGAATGTCAGGAGCACTTCACCGCACAGGAGCCGCACGGAAATCCGCCCGCGACGGCACACCGGCGAGCTACGGGGGAGTGATCGTGCACGACGAATTCCTGTGCCATGTCACGGCATACGGCATCTGCGGCGGGCAGCGCATCGGCGTTCCCCTCGGCACTTACCGTGCGCCGACGCTGGCACTGGCGCTGTGGTGGTTACGGGACCGGGCCTCGTGGATCGCGGATCGGCTGGATCCCTTACCCGAGAACCCCAGATACCCGCAGGGGGCTCTCGTCCCGGTGGGGGCGACCGTCTCGGACGTACCCGGCCTGCTCCGCGTCTGGTGTGCCGACGTGGTCCGGCAGGAACTCGTCGCCGACGAACTGGCCGGCGGACGGCTGGTGCGGATCGCCGTCCAGGACGACACCACCGAGTACGAACTGCTCGCCGAGTCCGTCGACGCCCTCCGTATGCAGCGCACCGTCCCCGCCCTCGTCGTCCCCGTGGCCTGACACGTGACAGTCGCCGGCCGGGCGGCCGGAGTCGGATGGCCGCGGTCGGGCGTATAAGCTGACAAATCTGTAGAATTCTGGCCATGGCGGATCGGCCGGTCACCTCGACGGCGCCCGAACTCGTCCTGGAGACCGACACGGGATCCACGGTGATGAGCCCGGGCCGCGACTACCACGTCGGGCGTGACCCCTACAGCGACATCGTTATCGACGACTCCCGGGTCTCCTGGCACCACGCGGTGCTGCGGCCCGCGGACGGTCACTGGACCCTCGAGGACGAGCAGAGCACCAACGGCACCTACGCCGACGGCCGCCGCATCCGGGAATGGGAAGTGGGCCCCGGTACGGTCATCCGCTTCGGCAGCCCCGCCGACGGGCCGAGCGCCGTCCTCGTCGGGCGCCCGCCGCCCGCCACCGACCGCCCCTCCTCCGTGTCGATGCCTAGCCGCACCGGCACCTTCCGGCAGCCGTCCTCGGTACGGCGGCTCCAGGCCCGCACCATCCGCATCGGCCGCGCCACCGACAACGACGTCGTCGTCGACGACCTGGTCGTCTCCCGTCACCACGCCGAACTGCGCGCCCATCCCGACGGCAGCTACGAGATCGTCGACCTCGACAGCCACAACGGCACCTACCTCAACGGCCGCACCGTCATCCGCGCCCCGGTCGGCCCCCGGGACGTCGTCGGCATCGGCCACTCGGCGTTCTGCCTGGTCGACGGCCAGCTGCAGGAGTACGTCGACACCGGCGAGATCTCCCTCGACGTCCAGGAACTCACCGTCGCCGTCGACCGCGGCCGCAAGATCCTGCTCGACCACGTCTCCTTCCCGGTCGGCGAGAAGTGCCTGCTCGCCGTGGTCGGGCCGAGCGGCGCCGGCAAGTCCACCCTGCTCGGCGCCCTCACCGGCCAGCGCCCCGCCGAGCACGGCACCGTCCTCTACGACGGCCGCGACCTCTACCGCGACTACGCCGAGCTGCGCCAGCGCATCGGCCTGGTCCCGCAGGACGACATCCTGCACGTCCAGCTGACCGTGCGCAGCGCCCTCACCTACGCCGCCGAACTGCGCTTCCCCGAGGACACCGCGAAGGCCGAGCGGCGGGAGCGGGTCGAGGAGGTCATCCGGGAACTCGGCCTCGAACAGCGCGCCGAGCAGTCCGTGCACAGCCTCTCCGGCGGGCAGCGCAAGCGGGTCAGCGTCGCTCTGGAGCTGCTGACGAAGCCCTCCCTGCTCTTCCTCGACGAGCCGACCAGCGGACTCGACCCGGGCATGGACCGCTCGGTGATGAACATGCTGCGCGGCCTCGCCGACGACGGCCGTACCGTCATCGTCGTCACCCACAGCGTGCTCAGCCTCGACGTCTGCGACCGCCTCCTGGTCCTGGCGCCGGGCGGCCGGACCGCCTACTTCGGCCCGCCCGGCGACGCCCTCGGCTTCTTCGGCTTCGACGAGTGGCCCGAGGCCTTCGAGGCGTTCGAGCGGGACACCGGCCGGGACTGGGCGGGGGAGTTCCGCGCGTCGTCGTACCACCGGAAGTACATCGTGAACTCCAGCGCGCAGCCCGTCGTGCCGCGCACCGGCCCGGTCGCCGCGCCCCCGCCGCCGCGCCCGCGCAGCTGGGGAGCCCAGTTCTCGACGCTGGTGCGCCGCTACACCGCCGCCCTCCTCGCCGACCGGACCTTCCTCGTCATCATGATCGGGCTGCCGTTCGTCATGGGTGCGATGGCCCGGGCCGTCGCCGGCAACAAGCTCACCTTCGACACCGCGACCAACGCGCTGCTCACCCTCTGCGTGGGCGGGGTACTGACCGGCGCGGCCAACGCCGTGCGCGAACTGGTCAAGGAACGCGTCATCTACCAGCGTGAGAGAGCCGTCGGCCTGCCCAGATCGGCGTACGTGATGTCGAAGGTCGTGGTCCTCGGCACCATCACCGTGCTCCAGGCGATCGTGCTCACCCAGGTGGGCCTGGCCGGCGTCGACCTCAACGCGCCCGGCGGCGAAGGGGTGTTGATGCCACCCCTGCTGGAGATCACCGTCGCCGTGGCCGTGCTCTCGTTCACCGCGATGATGCTCGGCCTGATGATCTCCGCCCTGGTCCGCAAGGAGGAGGTGACGATGCCGCTGCTGGTGCTGCTCACCGTCGTCCAGGTCGTCTTCTGCGGAACCCTGCTGAAGCTGGACGGCGTGCCCGGTCTCGAGCAGCTGGCCTGGCTGGTGCCCTCGCGGTGGGCGCTCGGTGCCATGGCCGGCACCGTCGAACTGCACCGGATCGTGCCGGGCAAGCTGACCGCCGACCCGTTCTTCCGGCACTCGGCGGGCGTCTGGCTGCGCAACATGGTCATGCTGGTGGTGCTGTCCGCCGTCTTCGGCTGTCTCCTCTCCCGGCTGCTGCGCCGGCACGAACCCGCCGTGATGCGGAAGTAGGCGACACGATGACCACGAGCCCAGGGTTCCGGCCCACCCACGTCGTCCCGGCCGACGGCATGCCCGCCTGGGAGGCCCCCGACCCCGCCCGGCCGACCGTGCCCCTGGACCCGCTGCTTCCGGTACAGCTCGTGGAGCGGCGCGGCGACTGGGCGCACATCAGCTGCGCCAACGGCTGGGCCGCCTGGGTCGACGGCCGCTACCTCGTCGCCGTGCCCCGCGACCCGCCCCTGACCGGCGGCCCGTCCGCCGACGCCACCGACCCGCGCCCGCTGCTCGCCCACGCCGCGCAGGCCCTCGCCGACTACCGGGATGCCGTCGAGGACCTGGCCGGCGGCGGCCTCGACGGCGAGTCCTTCCGGGGCCGTACCCACGGGCTGCGCATCGGGCTGGTGGTCGACGGGGAGTCCATGTGGCTGTACGACCCGGCCGAGGGGTGCTGGCTCTACGGCGACGGGCGGCGGCTGTCGACCTACCTCACCGACCGGGACGTCACCGACGGAGGCTTCACCGACCGGCACCTCACCGACCGGCATCTGACCGACCGGGCTGAGCCGGGCGGCGACGGTCCCGGTCACTACCCGACCCGGGTGGTCACCCCGGACGGTGAGCGCGAGCGGTAGGTCTCGGGGCCCCTCCGGCCGCCACCTCGCCCCGGCGGCGCACCGGGCCGGCCAGCAGCGCGCCCAGGTACCCGGCGACCAGACCCCACAGTGCGCCCAGGCCCACCGCCGACCACAGCTGCGGCCTCAGCAGCAGCTCGCCGGAGAGATTGCCGCCCAGGTCGCCGATGCCGAGCAGGGAGAGGCCGTAGTGGGCGGAGACCCGGCCGGTGAGGCAGAGCGTCAGCATCGTCAGCGCGAGCGCGATCGCCAGATGCAGGGCGTGCCGCCAGGCGCGGACCCGGGCCGGTGAGCGCACCGCCATCAGGAACGCGGCCGCCAGCAGCAGCACCGCGGCCACCCACACCAGCCACCACCACCGGCT
This sequence comes from Streptomyces sp. NPDC058683, assembly GCF_042716195.1. Taxonomy (NCBI): domain Bacteria; kingdom Bacillati; phylum Actinomycetota; class Actinomycetes; order Kitasatosporales; family Streptomycetaceae; genus Streptomyces; species Streptomyces sp. NPDC058683. The sequence continues at coordinate 29,466 of NZ_JBHXSK010000069.1, read as the reverse complement.
GTCGTGGGCGGTGATCGTACGGAGGTTCAGGGTCGAGACGTCCGGGGTGCGCAGCACCTCGGCGAGGACGTGCGGCACCGGCAGCCCGAACGGGCCGTCGACCCGGCCCCTCCAGGTGGCGCCCAGACCGAGCGTGAGCGCCAGCCACGCCAGGTTGGGCAGCCCGAGCAGAATCACCGCGAGGGTCTCCTTGGCGTGCCCGCGCGTCACCAGCGCGACGAGCGCGGCCACCAGGGCCAGACCGACGTAGGCCAGCACGAACACCACCATGGCGAACGCGGCCGGGCGCACCGACGCCTGGAAGCGCAGCAGCCGCCCCGGCAGCGGCGCCCCGCGCGACACCAGCAGCGCGAGCAGCAGGACCCCGGCCAGCCACAGCAGCCCGAACACGACACTGAGCGGCACGTCCGTCGTGAAGCCCACCTTCGGCGCGGCGTCCAGCAGATCGGTGAGGCCACTGAGCGCGCCGCTGCCCACGTTCACGGCGAAGGTGTGCCGGGCACCGAGTGCGAGCCCGATCAGCGCGAGCAGCCACAGCACCGCGATCCGGGCCGCCCAGCCGGCCAGCTCCCGGGCGCCGGCCACCGCCCGGTGCCGCAGCGGCCGCAGGAAGCCCCCGGCGACGACCAGCGCCCCGGCCAGCGTCACCGACAGCGGTACGACGGTCAGCCCGGCGTTCGTCCGGGCCAGGTCGCCCGCGTCGCCCGACAGCTCGACGGTGCCGCCGACGGCCGTCACCACGGTCGCGAGCACCACCGGGAGAAAGGCCCCGCTCGGCAGGTCCGACGCGCCCGCGGCCCACAGCCCCACCGCCGCCGGCACCGCCAGGGCGAGCAGCGAGGCCACCACCACGGCCAGGGCCTGCGGCCAGCCGTGCCGGGCGACGGTCCGGGCGACCGGGGCGGTCACCGGCCGCGCCGAGGCGATTCGCGGGCTCACGCTGTCACGCTAAGCAACGCCTCGGTACCCCGCGCGCCGGGTGGGCCGTACGCGTCGGCTTGCGGACGGTACGGGACCGGCGCACATTGGGCTCGTTGTGCATCAAATGAGGCATTTTTCGCAAAAGCCGTTTACTGCGAATGCCGTCCACCGCAACGGGGAGATGAGCGTGAGCATCGAACCGCCGTCATCCGGCCGTCCCACAGGACCTCCCTCCGGCCCGCTGTCCGGGCCCTCCGGCCCGCCTCCCGGCCCGCCCTCGCAGCCGCCCGGCGGCGGAGGCGGCGGCAGCCAGGGCGGACAGCCGCACCAGCCGTGGTGGAGGTCCACGCCCCGGATCGCGATGCTCACCACCGCCGTCGTGGTCGCCGCGGTCCTGGCCGTGGTCTTCACCCGTCCGGACGGCGGTTCCGGGAAGGGCGGCGAGGTCTTCCTCCAGGCCGCCAACAGCTCCGGGCAGGACCCGTTCACCGAGTCCAGTGCGACGAAGAGCTCCGTCGCACCGACATCCTCCGCACCCGTGGGACCGGCCACCTCGGCCACTTCGGCCACTTCGACCACTTCGACCACCTCGACCGCCTCGGCCGGGTCGGCGGTGCCGACGGTGCCGACGGTGCCGGCGAACGAGGTGCGCGGGGTGGACGGCGGAGCACCCGGCCTCTACAGCGGTACGAAGGACAGCGGCAGCTGCGACATCGAGAAACAGGTCGGGTACTTCCAGGCCTCGCCCTCGCGCAACAAGGCGTTCGCCACGCAGGTCGGCGTGCGCCCCTCCGGCGTCCCCGCCTACCTGCGCTCCCTCACCTCCGTACAGCTGCGCGCGGACACCCGGGTCAGCGCCCACGGCTACCGCGACGGCGGCTCGACCACGTACCAGTCCGTCCTCCAGACGGGCACCGCCGTCCTGGTCGACGGGCACGGCGTGCCCCGGGTGCGCTGCGCCTGCGGCAACCCGCTGACCCCGCCGGTCGCGCAGCAGAACACCCCGCGGACCACGGGCACCGCCTGGTCCGGGTACCGGCCCTCGAACGTGGTCGTCGTCGCACCCGCCGTGCGGATCGTCAACGTCTTCGTCCTCTTCGACCACCGGCACGACGACTGGTTCGGCCGTCACCGGGGTGACCACACCGGGCACGAGGACCGCCCGGCGAGGCCCCCGGCCAATCCGAACCCCATGTACCCGCCGGTCCACCACGGCTGCCCGCCCACGCCCGGCAGGACCGGGAGCGCCGGCGCCACGCCGTGCCCGCCGACCTCCACCGGCCCGTCGGGGCCGTCCAGCCCCGGCACCGCCTCGAAGTCTCCGTCGTCGAACTCGCCGTCCTCGAAGCCGCCCTCCTCCGAGTCGCCGTCCTCGAAGCCGCCGTCCTCCGAGTCGCCCTCGTCGGAGCCATCGAAGTCCGAATCCCCGAAGACCGAGTCCCCCAAGTCTGAGTCCCCGAAGACCGAGTCCCCGAAGACCGAGTCCCCGAAGACCGAGTCCCCGAAGTCTGAGTCCCCGAAGACCGAATCCCCGAAGACCGAATCCCCGAAGACCGAATCCCCGAAGACCGAGTCCCCCAAGACCGAGTCCCCGAAGACCGAATCCCCGAGGACGGAGTCGCCCAAGACGGAGTCCCCGCAGTCCGAGGCGCCCAAGTCCGAGGCGCCCAAGTCCGAGGCGCCCAAGTCCGAGGCGCCGAAGACTGAATCGCCCAAGACCGAATCCCCGAAGTCCGAAGCGCCGGTGCCGGGGTCGCCGGCGCCGGAATCGCCCAGGTCAGCGGCCCCGCCCTCCGCTCAGCCACCCCCTCCGGCGTCGCCCGGCTCCGAGTCCGCGGTGTCCTCCGCCGCCCCGGTGTCCCCGCAGGTCCCGCCCAGCTCGGCGCCCCCCGTGCCCCAGGAGCCCGAAGGCCCCGGCTCCCCGGCGGTGTGACCAGCGCGACGCCTTTTGTGCGCGGTCGGCGAACACCGCGGGGACTGCCGGACGACACTCGGGGTACGAGCATGGTTGCAACAGCGACCGGGCCGTGACCGGCCTCCTGGAGAGACACGCATGATCGAACACCTGGGCGGGGCAGTGATACCGACTGGCTTCGACGTACCCGTGGAGCCGCTGCGGCGGGCGGCGCACTACACCGGTGAACCGGGCTGCATCGCCGAGGCGCGGGACTTCGCGGCCCGCTTCCTGGAGCAGCTGAGAACCGAGTGGTGTGCCACGATCGACCCCCGGGCCGACGGTGAGCTGCTCCTGGTGGTGAGCGAGCTGATCACCAACGCGGACCGGCACAGCAACGGCCCGTACATCCTCGAACTGGAGGGTACGGACAGCGCGGTCCTGGTCTCCGTGTACGACAGCAGTGCCGCCCTGCCCCGGCGCTTTCCCAGGGATCCCGAGCGGGTCGGCCGGCACGGCCTGGAGATCGTGCACGCCCTGGCCGCCGAGGTCACCGCCGAGCGGGTGCCGGTCGGCAAGCGGGTCCGCGCGCTGGTACCCCTCACGCACTGAACTCGCACACGGATGCCGGACATCGGGTCACCCGGACGCGGGATCGCCACAGGCGCTGCCCCACGCGCCGGTGCGGGGCAGCGCCCGTGAGCCCCGCCGTCAGGCGCAGCCGAGCTCGCCCAGCATCCCCTGACGCAGGCGCGCGATGATCCGCTTGATGAGGCGGGAGACATGCATCTGGGAGCAGCCGAGCCGCTCGCCGATCTCCGCCTGGGTGGCCTCCTCCACGAACCGGAGATGGATGATCTCCCGGTCCCGTTCGCTCAGCTCGGCCATGAGCGGAGCCAGCGACTGGAAGTCCTCGACGAGCCGCAGCCCGTCCTCCTCGACGCCGATGAAGTCCGCGAGCACGGACTCGCCGTCCTCGGGGCCGTCCCCGGTGAGTGCGGCGTCCAGGGAGGAGGAGTTGTAGCCGTTGGAGGCCAGCTGGCCCTCGACCACCTCGCCCTCGGACAGGTTCATCAGCGTGGCGAGTTCGGCGACCGTCGGTTCCCGGTCCAGGCGGCTGGAGAGTTCCTCGCGTGCCTTTGCCAGCTCGACCCGCAGCTCCTGGAGCCGGCGCGGGACGTGCACGGCCCAGGTGGTGTCCCGGAAGAACCGCTTGATCTCGCCCACGATGTACGGCAGTGCGAAGGAGGTGAACTCGACCTCGCGCGACAGCTCGAACCGGTCGATGGCCTTGATCAAGCCGATCATCCCGGTCTGGACGATGTCCTCCATGTCGTCGCCGCGGTTGCGGAACCGTCCGGCCGCGAACCGCACCAGCGACATGTTCATCTCGATGAGCGTGTTGCGGGCGTACTGGAACTCCGGTGTGCCCTCCTCCAGTTCGCCGAGCCGCTGGAAGAACTGGCGGGACAGCGCCCGTGCGTCACGTGGGGCGACCGTCTTCGGGTCCTCGATTCCGGGCAGTTCCCTCTCCGTCATGCACTCCTCGGCGGACTGCGCGGTGTTCACTGCTTCCGACCGGATCCCGGCGGTATTCATTACCTCTCCCCACGAACGTCACGGTTCGGCCCGGCCACTTCGGCCTGTGTCGTGCCGGCCCTGCCCAGTTGATCACCCTGGCCCGGGTACCCGGTATCGGACATCGCATGCGTGCTTGACGGACGGGTACCCGGGGTGACGCACCGCATGCGCACCGTCCACCCGGGTGGCGGAAAACAATCGGTGCCGGTCGATGGAGAGGCGATCACACTCCGACGCGTACGGCCATGATCAGCTGGTGCCAGTACCGCTTGGTGACCGTACCGCCGTACCGCGAGTCGATGAGTTCCCGGATACCGGCCAGCAACCCCTTTCGGGCGGCTTCGGGCAGGGCACGGTGGTTGGAGTAGGTGAGGAGTACGTCCAGGTAGGAGTCGGTCGTGTACGTGATCTCCTGGGCATGGCCGTGCACGGTGACATCCCTGAAGTACGGGGAGCCGCTGAACTCCTCCGTGTCGGAGGCGATCTCCGACTCGGGGGTCAGCCGCAGCCCCGGCGGTGTGGCCGGGTCCCACCGCTCGTAGCACTCCTGGACGTCGGCGAAGAAGTCCTCCGTGCCGCCCGCCACATGGTGGGTGACGACGACGGCGAGCAGTCCGCCGGGACGCAGCGCCCGGGCCGCCCTGGACACCCGCACCGCCGGGTCGAGCCAGTGGAACGCGGTAGCGCACACCACCGCGTCGAACGGTTCCGGCGGCAGCTCCCACCGCTCGAAGTCCGCGGTCACGACCTCCACCGCCGGAAACGCGGCCAGTTGCCGGCGGGCCACGGCGGCCAGGGACGGGCCCAGCTCCACGGCCGTGATCGCACAGCCGGACCCGGCGAGATCGACGGTGAGCTGGCCGGTGCCCGGCGCGATCTCCAGCACGCGGACACCCGGGCCGGCGCCCGTGACCCGGCTCAGCTCCTCGACCAGGGAGGGGGGATAGCCGGGCCGTGCGCGCTGGTACCGCTCCGCGTCCTGGTCGAAGGTGTCCCGCAGCTCCGGCCCTGTTCCCATGAACTCCAGCGCTTCCATGCAGGGAGCATGCCGATCCCCTGCCGCGGCGTGCCACTGCTTTTAGGCTGTGGGGGTGAGCAGCCAATCGCCGAACGACGCCCGTGTCATCCCCCTGCGCCCGCAGAAGCCGGCCCCGACGCCCAGGGAACCCCTCTGGCGCGACCTGGTCGGAGACGTCCTGCGAAGGGAGCGGCTGGACCAGGAGCGCACCCTCAAGGACGTCGCCGAGGCGGCCCGGATCTCCATGCCGTATCTCTCGGAGATCGAGCGCGGCCGCAAGGAGGCCTCCTCCGAGGTCCTCGCGGCCGCCGCCCACGCCCTCGGCCTCGACCTTGGTGGGCTGCTGTCCCTGGTCCAGTCCGAGTTCGTCCGCAAGACCGCTGTCGGCCGACCCGTGACCGGGCCCTACAACGGGCTGTGCCTGGTCGCCTGACAGCCGCTCAGCGCTCGCCCAGCTCCCGCAGCTGCCGGAAGAACGCCCGGACGTCGCCCACCAGCAGGTCCGGCTCCTCCATCGCCGCGAAGTGCCCGCCCCGGTCGAACTCCGTCCAGCGCACGATGTTCTCCGTGCGGTCCGCCTTGTGCCGCAGCGGACGCTGGGGTTCGGCCGGGAACAGGGCGAGGGCGGTCGGTGCCGTCGACGCTTCGGAGGGTGCGGTGGCGCGGTGGCCGGTGGCGTGCGCCCGCTCGTAGTAGATGCGGGCGGACGAGGCGGCCGTGCCGGTCAGCCAGTACAGCATCACGTTGGTCAGCAGCCGGTCCCGGTCCACCGCCTCCTCCGGCAGCTCCTCGGAGTCCGTCCACTCCCGGAACTTCTCGACGATCCAGGCGAGTTGTCCGACCGGTGAGTCCGTGAGCGCGTAGCCGGGGGTGTGCGGGCGGGTGCTCTGCAGGATCGCGTACCCCGTGCTCTCCCGGGACCAGGCGGCCCAGCGGCGCCACGAGTCAAGGGTGTGCGCCTGCTCCTCGGGGTCGAGCGCGGCCAGCTCCTCCGCGGTGGGCTCGGTGGCCTGCTGGGCGCCCGGCAGCAGATTCAGGTGCACGCCGATCACCTGTCCGGGATGGGCGCGGCCCAGCTCACGGGAGATCGCCGCGCCCCAGTCACCGCCCTGCGCACCGAACCGCCGGTAACCCAGCCGCGCCATCAGCTCGGCCCACGCGTCCGCAACCCGCCCCGCCTCCCAGCCGGGCTCCGCGGTCGGACCGGAGAAACCGAAACCCGGGACGCTCGGCACCACCACATGGAAGGCGTCGGCCGGGTCCCCGCCGTGCGCCGCGGGATCCGTGAGCGGGCCGACCACGTCCAGGAACTCCACGATCGAGCCCGGCCAGCCGTGGGTGACGACCAGCGGGGTGGCGTCCGGCTCGGGGGAGCGGATGTGGGCGAAGTGCACGTTCGTGCCGTCGATCGTCGTCGTGAACTGCGGCCACGTGTTGAGCTCCGCTTCGGCCGCGCGCCAGTCGTACGTGTGCCGCCAGTAGTCCGCGAGTTCCCGCAGGTACGGCGTCGGTACGCCGTACGCCCAGTCGGCGCCCGGCATCTCGGCCGGCCAGCGGGTGCGGTCGAGGCGGGCGTGGAGGTCGTCGAGGTCGGTCTGGGGGATCGAGATGCGGAAGGGATGGATGTCCGGTGACGAAGAGGCCATGGTCGGGATGCTAGGTGCAGGGGGCCGTCGGTTGTCCGAGGGTCCGTTGTGGCTTGTCGCGCCCACGCGGCGGTGCCGCATGTGCAGTACAGCCCCGCGCCCCTGACGGGGCGCGACGACCGATGAGTTTCTGGATGAGCAGGGGTCGGTACACATGACCGCGTTCCCCGCTCCCAGGAGGTGTCCATGACCACCGACGGATTCACCACGTGTCTCTGGTTCGACGGCCAGGCCGAAGAGGCCGCCCACCACTACGTGTCCGTCTTCAAGAACTCCAGCATCGGGAAGGTCGGCCGCTACAACGAGGCCGGACCGGGGGAGGCGGGCTCCGTGCTGGCCGTCGACTTCACGGCCAACGGGCACAAGTTCGTCGCCATCAACGGCGGCCCGCAGTTCAAGTTCACCGAGGCGATCTCCTTCCAGATCTACTGCGACGGCCAGGAGGAGGTCGACTACTACTGGGCCAAGCTCACCGAGAACGGCGGCGAGCCCGGCCCGTGCGGCTGGCTCAAGGACAGGTACGGCGTGTCCTGGCAGGTCATCCCGGAGGGGCTGATCGAGATGATCGGCGACGCCGACCCGGAGAAGGCGGCCCGCACCACGCGGGCGATGTACACGATGGGCAAGCTCGACATCGCCGCGCTGAAGAAGGCGTACGCGGGCGAGTGACCCGCACGGCGACGCGGGGCGGGGTCTCCGGACACCGCCCCGCGCCTGCGCCGTGCCGGGTCAGACCCGGTCGGCCACGATCATCAGGTACTGGAAGCTGCCGTTCTTGTAGGCGGTGAGGAAGGCGTCCTCGATCCCCGTCACCAGGTGCTCGGCCTGCTTGCGCAGTTCCCAGTACGGGATGGCCGTCTCGGTGAGGTCCTCCACATGGACCGGCACCAGCCGGTTGTTGGCCATCGCCCGGAAGTACTCCGACCGCGGGTGGATGTCGCAGATGTAGTGGGCGTTGATCAGGGACACCTCGCGCGAGGCCTGCCCGTAGGCGTTGTTGTAGCAGCCGGTGATCGTGACATAGCGTCCGCCGCGGCGCAGCAGCCGGGCGTGCTCGGCGAAGAGCAGCTCCAGCTCGACGTACATCGTGGACTCGTTGTTCCAGGAGGCCGCGTACGCGCCGGTCTCGAAGCCGGTGTCCAGCATGTTCCGGTGGTGGTACCGGACCTTGTCACCGACCTCCCGCTTGCGGGCCATGCCGTTGGCGAAGTCGGCCTGCTTGGCGGAGATGGTGACCCCGTCGGCGTGGCAGCCGTAGCGCAGGTTCGCCACGATGCTGCCACCGCCCCGGCCGCAGCCGGCGTCGAAGACCCGGTCGTTCGGGGTGAGCGCGCCGAGATGCCCGGCGAGCAGCTCGGCCTGGGCGTGTTCCAGGCGGTGCAGCTCGCTGGTGACGCGCTCCTTGCGCAGCTCGGGGTCGGTCTCGTCGAGCACCGTCCAGTCGGCCTCGCCGATGCCGTAGTGGTGGTGGTAGAGGTCGTCGATCTTTCCGAGTTCGAGGTTGACCGGGTTCTCCTCGGCGTTCCAGTACTCCGCGACGCTGTTCTGGTACCTGGACTGGGTCGGCACCGGGGCTGACGTGGTGGTCTTCCGAGCGACAGGGGCGGTGGTCAACAGTTGCTCCTCGAAGTGTTTCTGACGGTGTTTCGGATGGGCTGGGTGCTACCAGTAGTCGGGCAGGTGGTAGCGGTTGGTGTTGGTGGCGTGCCACTCGTGGTTGCCGGAGACCCAGGCGGCCAGGCCCTCCGCGTAGCGCGCGACCAGCGGCGAGGTGGCGCCCAGGGTGGCCGACTCCTCCTCGAAGGCCGCCATGATCCGGTTGTGGATGTCGACGGACTTCAGATAGGCCGCCTTCAGACCGCGCCGGTCGTTGGCCGCCACCACCTGGGGCAGGTTGAGGTGGTCCGGGTCGCTCGCCAGCTCTTTGGTGAAGGAGTACAGGTCGTTGACGATCGTGGTCGCGTTGCAGGCCAGGGCCGTGATCCGCTGGATCTCCGGGCGGGCGTAGAGCGGTTCGGGCAGCTCGTAGCCGTCCACCGCGTCGACGATCGACAGACACGGCCGGAAGTTGTTGAACTGCCGCATCACCAGGTACTCCCAGACCCGGGGCGTGTACCGCGTCTCCATCCACGCGGCCTCGCCCAGGTACCCGAGGTGCAGCCGGGCGATGTCGTGCACGAACCGGTCGGTCTGGCTCGGGGTGGCGAACCCGGCGAAGTCCGCGAGGGCGAAGTGGTACGAGCGCAGCGGACCGTCGGCCCGGATGCCCTCGCGCCACTCCTCCTCCAGCTCCGGGATGCCGTGGTAGGGGTCGAGCGCCGACTGGGCGATGATCAGCGGACCGCCGAGCCCGCGCCGGGATCCGCCGCGCCCCTCGTCCTCCTCGCAGTAGCAGGAGTCCACGATGTTCTCGGCGAGCAGCAGCTTGCCGGCGACGGTGAGCCGGTCCAGGTCGAGACCGCCCGGATGCTGGAGTACGACGGCCCGGCCGAACTGGAAGCCCGAGAAGTCCCCCTTCCAGGCCTCGGGGAACAGGTCGAGCTCCCGGGCCCAGGCCTCCAGGCGGCGGTCGAGCTCGGCGGCCTTGGCGGGGTCGGCGGGCACGGCCGGCCGGTAGTGCAGTCCGGGGACCGCCCCGGTGCGCCTGGCCGGGCGCAGACTCCGCGCGATGTTCGGCGGCCCGGGCAGGACGTAGGAGGTGGTGGGTGTGGTCATGGCAGTGTGCTCCAGGCCGTCAGTCGGCGGTGCGGCCGAGCTGGACGTTCTCCAGGATCCCGGCCGCGTCGGGGACCAGGATGGCCAGCGAGTAGTAGGCGGTGACCAGGTAGTTGACGATGGCCTGCTCGTTGACGCCCATGAAGCGGACGTTCAGGCCGGGCTGGAACTCCTCCGGGATGCCGGTCTGGTAGAGCCCGACGACCCCCTGGTCGGCCTCGCCGGTGCGCAGCGCGATGATGCTGCTGGTGTGGTCGTCGCTGATCGGGATCTTGCTGCACGGATAGATCGGGACCCCGCGCCAGGCCGGGATCTCGTGGCCGTCGACGTTCGCGCTGGGGGGCACCAGTCCGCGCCGGTTGCACTGCCGGAAGAACGCCGCGATCGCCTTCGGGTGCGCCAGGATCACCTTGGTCTTGCGCCGCATGGAGATCAGCTCGTCCATGTCGTCCGGGGTCGGCGGGCCGGTGAAGGAGCTGATCCGCTGCCCGTAGTCGATGTTGTGCAGCAACCCGAACTCACGGTTGTTGACCAGCTCCCACTCCTGGCGCTCACGGATCTCCTCGACCGTGAGACGCAGCTGCTGCTGGGTCTGGTCCATCGGGTTGTTGTAGAGGTCGGCGACCCTGGAGTGCACCCGCAGCACGGTCTGGGTGAGTGACAACTCGTACTCACGCGGCGCGAGTTCGTAGTCCACGAAGCCGCCCGGCAGGGTCGGCTCACCGCGGTGGCCGGCCTGCACCGGCACCTCGGCCTCGCCCTTGCGGTTCATCGGCAGCCGCTGCCGGTCGACGTACGCCTGGAGATGCGCGCCCAGCGACGGCACCCGGTCCATGACCTCCTCGACGACCGTCCAGGGCAGCGCCAGCACCACACCGGCCGTCTCCGCCCGGACCGAGGTGAGCCACAGCGGGTCGGTCTGGCCGACCGCCTCGTCGCCCATCTGGTCGCCGTCGGTGACGACTCCGACGACCTCCTCCTCGCCGTACTTGCCGGCCGCGAACCGGATGAACCGGCCGTGCACGACCAGGTAGGTCTCGGTGACCGGCTGCCCGGCCTCGAACAGCACCTGCCCGGCGCGCACTTCGCGGGCCTGGAACCGCTCGGCGATCTGGGTCAGCGCGTCCAGGTCGTCGTAACCCCGCAGGATGGGCAGTTCGGTGAGGGTCCCCGGGATGACCCGGATGTCGTCCCCGCCGTTCTGTTCGAAGCTGACCCGGCCGCGTCCGGTGCGCAGTTGGAGGCGCCGGTTGACCCGGTAGGCGCCGCCCTTGACGTCCACCCAGGGCAGTGTCTTCAGCAGCCATCGGGAGGTGATGGCCTGCATCTGCGGTTCGGACTTGGTGGTCGTGGCGAGCTGACGCGCCGCCCGGGTGCTCAGACTGGTGAGCTGCCCCTCGGTGGTCGGATCCGGCTCGGGCTCGTCGACGGCGGAACCGATGACGCTGTCCGGTGTGGACACATTCCCTCCAGCAGTGAAGCGAACAGGGGTGACCCGGAGGGTCGGTGGTGTGCGAGGTGGCGATGCGCGAGGACCAGCCAAACAGCCGTGGTGATCTACGGGTACGGCGCGAAAGGGGCGGTTGCGCGCCTTAGTTGCGCAAACCTGGTGTTCGGGGTGGAAAAGGTTGTGTTCCCCGAGCGCGCGCCGGTGGCCCGCTCCGATGCCCGGGTCCGCCGCGGGCTGGACTCAGGAGAGGTCGTTGACCAGCACCGCGGCCCCGTCGAAGCGCCCGGCCTTCAGGTCCCGCAGGGCCTGGGGTGCCTCGGACAGCGGGTAGGTGTGGGTGGTCGCGTGGACGTGGTGCCGTTCGGCCAGGGCCAGGAACTCCCGCCCGTCGGCACGGGTGTTGGAGGTGACGCTGCGCAGCTCCCGCTCGTAGAACAGCTCGCGCTCGTAGTTCAGCGTCGGTACGTCGCTGAGGTGGATGCCCGCGACCGCCAGTACCCCGCCCCGGTCCAGGGCGCGGAGTGCGACCGGCACCAGATCGCCGACCGGGGCGAACAGGACGGCGCCGTCCAGCGGCTCGGGCGGCGGCTCGGAGGCGTCCCGGGCCGAGGCCGCGCCCAGCTCCAGGGCCAGCCGCCGGGCCTCGGCACCCCGGGTCAGCACATGCACGGTCGCGCCCTCCGCGAGCGCCACCTGCGCACAGAGATGGGCGCTGCCGCCGAAGCCGTACAGGCCGAGCCGGCCGCCCGGCGGGAGCGATGCCCGGCGCAGCGCGCGGTAGCCGATGATCCCGGCGCACAGCAGCGGCGCGAGCGCCACGTCGTCGAGGGCGCCGGGCAGCCGGTAGGCGAAGTCCGCCGGCACGGTGGTGTACTCGGCGTAGCCGCCGTCCGCGTCCCAGCCGGTGTACTCCGAGTGCGGGCACAGGTTCTCGGCGTCCCGCCGGCAGTAGGCGCACGTCCCGTCCGTGCGCCGCAGCCAGGCCACCCCCACCCGGTCGCCCACCGCGAAGTCCGCCACCTCGGCGCCCCGGCCCGCGACCACGCCCACCACCTCGTGCCCCGGCGTCACCCCGGGCCGGTGGACCGGCAGATCACCCTCCGTGACATGCAGATCGGTCCGGCACACCCCGCAGGCGCGCACCCGGACCAGCAACTCGTCGGCTCCGGGTACCGGCACCGGACGTTCGACGAGCCGGAGCGGATCCCCCTCGACCGGTCCGGGCCGCGCCACCGACCACGCCCGCATCGCGTCCGTCATGTCGTGCCCCATCCGCCGAAGGCCGCCGGCTCACCCTCCCCAGTGTCCGACGGAGTCCGGCGTTCGGCGCGCGGGCGGACAGCCGGATGACTAGCGTGAGGAACCGGGAGAATCCGTGCGATCGGAAGGGCCGCGGCCATGGCGGTACAACCTGAAGGAACCCCCTGTTGGGCCGACGCGATGTTCAGCGACCTGGAGGGGGCCAAGAGCTTCTACGGCGAGGTCCTCGGCTGGACGTTCGGCGAGTCGACGTCGGAGTACGGCAACTACACCCAGGCCTACGCGAACGGCAAGGCCGTCGCCGCCGTCGTACCGCCCATGCCCGGTCAGGAGGGGCAGTCGCAGTGGTGTCTGTACTTCGCCTCGCCGGACGCGGCGGCCGTCGCCGAACGGATCCGGGAGAACGGCGGTGAGGTGCTGATGGAGCCGATGCAGGTCGGCGACTTCGGCACGATGTGCCTGGCCCGGGAGCCCAGCGGCGCGGTCTTCGGCATCTGGCAGGGCGGCGTCCACGAGGGCTTCGAGGCCACGGCCGTGCCCGGCGCCTACTGCTGGGCGGAGGTCTTCACCCGCGAGCCCGAGAAGGCCGACCCCTTCTTCACCGCCCTCTTCTCCTACACGGCCAGGCAGGTCGAGGACGACAACGTCGACTTCCGGATGTTCGACGTGGCCGGGAACACGGTTCTCGGCCGGATGGGGATGACCGACGAGTTCCCGCCCGAGGTGCCCTCGTACATCAACGTCTACTTCACCGTCGACAACTGCGACGAGGCCGTCGCCAAGGCCACCAAGCAGGGCGCGGTGCTGCGCTTCGGCCCGATGAGCAGCCCCTTCGGCAGGTTCGCGGCGCTCACCGACCCGCAGGGCGCCAACTTCTCGGTGATCGACATCACCACCACCGAGGGCGAGCAGCCCCAGGTCAAGGACGTCTGACCAGGACGGACACCGGGCCAGGGCCGGGCTCTCCGCCCGGCCGTGGCATGATCGGGCCCATGCGTGAACGAGTGGTGGCCGCGTGCGACGGCGCTTCCAAGGGAAACCCGGGACCGGCCGGCTGGGCCTGGGTGATGTCCGACGACGCGGCGACTCCGGCCCGCTGGGAGGCCGGCCCGCTCGGCAAGGCCACCAACAACGTGGCCGAACTGACCGCACTGGAGCGGCTGTTGACGGCCGTCGACCCGAACGTGCCTCTTGAGGTGCGGATGGACTCGCAGTACACGATGAAGGCGGTCACCACCTGGCTGCCCGGCTGGAAGCGCAACGGCTGGAAGACCTCGGCGGGCAAGCCGGTCGCCAACCAGGACCTGGTCGTGCGCATCGACGAACTCCTCGACGGCCGCACGGTCGACTTCCGGTACGTCCCCGCCCACCAGGTCGACGGCGACCCGCTGAACGACTTCGCCGACCGCGCGGCCAGCCAGGCGGCGACGGTCCAGGAGGCCGCGGGCAGCGCCCTCGGCTCCCCGGTACCGCCGCCGTCGCCCACGTCCGCCGCCCCCGGCGGGGCCCCGCGCCGCAAGGCGGCCCCCCGCAAGAGCGCCGCCGGCGGCGCCTCGTCGCGCACCATCAAGGCCAAGTTCCCCGGCCGCTGCCTGTGCGGCCGCTCCTACGCGGCCGGCGAGCCGATCGCGAAGAACGGACAGGGCTGGGGCCACCCGGAGTGCCGTACGGCGGAGGCCTGATCCGCCGTCGTCAGCCGTCTCGAGGCGACTTCAGACCATCTCAGACGTCGAACGTGTAGAACCGCGTGTGGTCGAGCAGGTCCGCCGGCCGCACGTCGTTCCACGGCTTCATCGTCTCGTCCACGTCGACGACGTCCGGCGTCCCACCGCCGGGTACGTAGGCCGCCTGCGGGTGACGGCGCTGCCACTCGGCCCACAGCTTGTCGATGAAGGCATGGTGCAGCCAGAACACCGGGTCGTTGGGGGAGACCCCGGTGGCCATCTGACCGCCCACCCAGACATGGACGCGGTTGTGCAGATTGACCCCGCGCCAGCCCTCCAGATGGTTCCGGAAGCCGTCCGAGGCGCTGTTCCAGGGCGCCATGTCGTACGTCGCCATCGCCAGCACGGAGTCGACCTCGGCCCGGGTCGGCAGCTCGCGCACGCCGGTCCCGAGCGACCTGCGCAGATAAGTACGGCCGTCCACGCGGACGTTGAGCGGCCAGTTCCCGCCCGCCGCGGCGAACGGGCCGTCCGTCACCCGTCCGTCGGAGCTGCGCCCGGTACCGCCGAGGAAGTCCGGCGCCCACAGCGCGGCACGGACGGTGCGGTCGGCGCTCCAGTCCCAGTAGGGGAGTGCCACCGAGGAGTCCACCGACTGGAGCGCCTGCTCGAAGTCGAGCAGGAATCTGCGGTGCCAGGGCAGGAACGACGGCGAACGATGCCCGGTGCGCTCCGAGTCGTCGGTGTCGGACATGATGAAGGCGTTGTGCGTGCGCACGAAGTCGTCGTAACGCCCGCTGCGCTTCAGCTCGATGACGGCAGCGACGAACCGCCGCTTTTCGTCGGCGGACAGACTGGCCTGGTTCTTGCGTATGGTCATGTGTTTCGAGGCTCCGGAAGTCCTGGCGGGGGCGGTCAGTTGGCGGGGAACGGCAGCAGTGCGGCGCCCTGCAGCTCGTCGACCGCCGCGCGGGCGGCCGCGCGCGGGGTGCGCACCGGGTCGTAGTGGCTGACGACGCTGATCCAGCTGCCGTCCGCGTTCCGCATGACGTGCAGCTCCGCCCCGTCCACGAACACCGTGTAGCCGGTGCCGTGTCCGTGGTGGTGACCGCCCATGCCGCCCATGCCCTTCATGCCTTTCATCCCGCCCATGTCGTCCATGGCGGACGGGTGGCCCTGTATCCGGCGGCCCTTGTAGACCTCGTCGAAGGGTTCGAGTGATCCCTCCTGCGGGTGAGCGGCGGCCGGGGTGCCCGGGGCGGCCAGGGTCTGGGCACCGGCCGCGGCGGCGAGAGCGGCCGCCGCGGTGAGCGCGCGCCGGCGGGTGAGTTCGGGCATACGGATGCTCCTGTGCTGGGTGCGGGTGATGACTCCGTATGCCTATCCGCCGGTTTCCGGGCGGGAGAAATCGCCCGGATCGGGTTGGCTGCGATCAGGACAATTGACTACATGTCATACAAGCTTGAACCAAGATGATCTTGCCGTGGCGAGGGGCCCGCTGATACCGGAACGGGGAATTCCTTGCTCGGACGAGGGTGTTTTCGTCGATCCTTCGCGCGGGTCCGCCGTCCGGGTGTCGTGGCTCACGCCGTCAATCTGGCGCGATTCGAAAACCCGGGCCGGGCTC
Source organism: Streptomyces sp. NPDC058683 (assembly GCF_042716195.1). Taxonomy (NCBI): domain Bacteria; kingdom Bacillati; phylum Actinomycetota; class Actinomycetes; order Kitasatosporales; family Streptomycetaceae; genus Streptomyces; species Streptomyces sp. NPDC058683. The sequence goes on along the minus strand of NZ_JBHXSK010000069.1, from coordinate 13,690 downwards.
GCCTCCGCTGCTACCCTGCGATGCCAGTTGACCACGTTCGGTGAAATCCAGGGGTGCGTGTGAAGGTCGTCTGCGTCGGAGGCGGGCCCGCCGGCCTGTATCTAGCGATCCTGCTCAAGCGGCAGGACCCGTCCCACGACATCGCCGTCCATGAACGCAACCCCGAGGGCTCGACCTACGGCTGGGGCGTCACCTACTGGCGTGCCCTGATGGACCGGCTGCACGCCTACGACCCCGAGTCGGCACGCGCCGTCGAGGAGAGCTCGGTCCGCTGGAACCAGGGCGTCGCCCATGTCCGCGACCAGGTGACCCGGCAGCCCGGCGACCCGGGCCACGGCATCGGCCGCCACCGCCTCCTGGAGATCCTCGCCGCACGCGCCCGGTCCCTGGGCGTACGGCTGGAGTTCGAGAGCGAGATCACGCCCGACGACCTCCCCGAGGCCGACCTGGTCGTCGCCGCCGACGGCATCCACAGCACCCTGCGCACCCGGCATGCCGACGCCTTCGGCGCCGAGGTCACCGAGGGCCGCAACCACTACGTCTGGCTCGGCACCACCAAGGCCTTCGACTCCTTCACCTTCGCCTTCGCCGAGACCGAGCACGGCTGGGTCTGGTGCTACGGCTATCCCTACGACGACGGGCACAGCACCTGCGTCATCGAGTGCGCCCCCGAGACCCTCACCGGCCTCGGCCTCGACACGCTGAACGAGGCCGACCAACTGGCCCTGCTGGAGAAGCTGTTCACCGGCATCCTCGACGGCCGGCCGCTGGTCACCGGCTCCTCGGCGGCCGCCTGGCCCACCTTCCGCACCCTCACCAACCGCACCTGGCAGCACGGCAACCTCGTCCTGCTCGGCGACGCCGCCCACACCACCCACTACTCCATCGGCGCCGGTACCACCCTCGCCCTGGAGGACGCGATGTGCCTCGCCGACACCCTGCGCGAGCACGGCGCCGGACCCCAGGCCCTCGCCGCCTACGAGCGGCAGCGCAAGGCCGAACTGGTCTCCGCCCAGAGCGCCGCCCGCCTCAGCGCCCAGTGGTACGAGAACCTGCCCCGCTACATCGACCTGCCCGCACACCGCATGTTCGCCCTGCTCGGCCAGCGCCACTCGCCGCTGCTGCCGTACGTTCCGCCGCAGCTCTACTACGGCATCGACAAGGCGGCCGGGCGGCTGGAGGCGCTGCGCCGGCTCAAGCGGTGGCTCGGGCCACGTGCCGCGCGCGCCCTGCACTCCCGGTCGTAGGCGCCCGCTGACGACGGCACGAGTTGGTGAAAGGTCATTCACTCGATAGGGTGAATTGGTATTCACCTCCATATCTGTGCCGTCCGCAGGAGCGCCGATGGATCACCCCGCCCCGACAGCCGGCCCCTCGGGCTCGCCCGCCGCACCGCCCCGACTGCGGGAGCGGCTGACCATCCCGGTACTGGCTTTCGGCGGGATCCTGATGGCCGTCATGCAGACGGTGGTCGTCCCCCTGCTCCCGGACCTGCCGAGGCTCACCCACTCCTCGGCCGGCGCCGTCTCCTGGATGGTCACCGCGACCCTGCTCGCCGGGGCCGTCCTCACCCCGGTGCTCGGCCGGGCCGGTGACATGTACGGCAAGCGCCGGGTGCTCACCGGGGCGCTCGCCCTGATGACCGTGGGCTCCGTGATGTGCGCCCTGTCGTCCGACATCACCGTGCTCATCGTCGCCCGAGCCCTGCAGGGTGCCGCCGCCTCCGTCGTACCGCTGTCGATCAGCATCCTGCGTGACGAACTGCCGCCCGAGCGGCGGGGATCGGCGGTGGCGCTGATGAGCTCCACCGTCGGCATCGGCGCCGCCCTGGGCCTGCCGCTGGCCGCGCTGGTGGTGCAGTACTACGACTGGCACACCATGTTCTGGCTGACCAGCCTCCTCGGAGCGCTGGGCGTGGCGGCCGTGTGGTGGGCGGTCCGGGAGTCACCGGTGCGCGAACCCGGGCGGTTCGACGTGCTCGGCGCGCTCGGGCTGGCCGTCGGCCTGACCTGTCTGCTGCTCGGCGTCTCCCAGGGCGGCCAGTGGGGCTGGGGCAGCCCGCGCGTCCTCGGGCTGTTCGCCGCCACCGTCCTCGTCCTGGCCCTGTGGTGGTGGCAGCAGCTGCGGACCGAGCAGCCGCTGGTCGACCTGCGTCTGGTGTCCCGGCCCCGGGTCGGCCTGTCCCATGTCGCCGCCCTGCTCACCGGGTTCGCCTTCTACGCCAACTCCCTGGTCACCGCCCAGCTGGTGCAGGCGCCGAAGGCCACCGGATACGGCCTGGGCCTGTCCATCGTGGCCACCGGCCTCTGCCTGCTCCCCAGCGGCATCACCATGCTGCTGTTCTCGCCGCTCTCCGCCCGGATCTCGGCCTCCCGCGGCCCGCGCATCACCCTCGCCCTCGGCGCCGCGGTCATCGCCTGCGGATACGTGGTGCGCATCGCCGACAGCCGCGACCTCTGGATGATCATCCTGGGCGCCACCGTCGTCGCCACCGGCACCACCCTCGCCTACTCGGCGCTGCCCACGCTGATCCTGCGGGCCGTCCCGGCGAGCCAGACCGCCTCCGCCAACGGCGTCAACGTCCTCATGCGCACCATCGGCCAGGCCACCTCCAGCGCCGCCGTGGCCGCCGTCCTCACCCATCACACCAGCCTCGTCGGCAGCGCCCAGATGCCCACACTGCACGGCTATCTGCTGGCCTTCGCGATGGCCGGCGTCATCGCGCTCGCCGCCAGTGCCGCCGCGCTGTCCATACCCGGTGACAAGGCCACGGACGACGCCCCGCGCGACCAGGCCCGCACCCAGGGCGCCCGGGACGGCGCGCTGGAGGGAGCATGAGTGCCGTGAGCACCCGACCCGACACCGGTACCGACACCACCCCCGCGCCTGCGCCTGTCCGCCGGGACGCGGAGGCCACCAAGGCCGCCATCCTCAAGGCCGCCCGCCACCTCCTCGCCCGGCACGCGCACGCCGACATCACCCTCAAGGACGTCGCGGAGCGCGCCGGGGTCAGCGCGCCGCTGATCCTGAAGTACTTCGGCAACAAGGACAGCCTGTTCGCCCGCGTGATGTCCTTCGACTCCGACGCGGCCGCCCTGCTCGACGCGCCCCTGGACGACCTGGGCCGGCACATGGTCCGGCACGTCCTGGAGGGCCAGCGCGACCGGGGCGCCGACCCGCTGCTGCGGATCGTCTTCGCCCCCCTGCACGGCGACCACGGAGACGTGCTGCGCGCCAACTTCCGTGCCCAGGTGGTCGACCGCGTCGCCGCCCGGCTCACCGGCCCCGACGCCGGACTGCGCGCCGAACTGGCCGTCGCCCAGCTCATCGGCCTGGGCGTGATGTACGGCATCGCCCGCGGCCCACGGCTGCGCGACTCCGCGATCGACGACCTCGCCGACCGCTACGGCCCCGCCGTCCAGGCCCAGTTGACGCCCTAGTCCGGCTCCGGCCCGGTCAGCAGCGCCTCGGCCGACCTGCGGAAGGCGGCCAGCAGCCGGTGGTTGTCCCCGGCGCGAGTTGCCAGGACCACGTGGCTCGGCTCGACGCCGTACAGCGGGACCGTGGTCAGGTCGGGGCGGAGGGTCGCACCGGGCACCCAGGGCGCGATCGCCACGGCCTGCCCTGCGGCGACGTGCTCGAACTTGTCCTCCACCGCGCCGATCAGCGGACCGTCCGGCGCCGGGCTGCCGTCCGGCCGGGGATCGACGCGCCAGAACGCGTTCCAGAGCGGATCGTTCCCCCGGGGCAGCGGCTCGTCGGCGATGTCGTCGAGCGTGACCGACTCCTTCCCGGCCAGCCGGTGGTCCAGGGAGACCACCAGGACGCGCGGCTCGTCGTAGAGGACCGTCACCCGCAACCGGTCGGTGCGCAGCGGCAGCCGGGTCACGACCGCGTCCACGCGCCCCGCCAGCAGGGCCTCGCGCGACTTGTTCCAGTCGAGGTGCAGGGTGCGCACGTCGGCGTCCGGGAAGCGGCGGCGCAGATCACGCACGGCCGGGGTGACGAAGATCCCGTTGATGTACCCGACGGTGATCCGGCTGGGCTCGGCGGCGGCCCGGGTCACGGCCGCGGCCTCGCCCGCGGCCCGCAGCAACGCCCCGGCCCGTGGCAGGAACACCTCGCCGGCGTCGGTGAGCCGGGCGCCCTGCGGGGTGCGGTCGAAGAGCCGCGCACCCAGCACCTGCTCCAGCCGCTGGATCTGCCGGCTCAGCGCGGGCTGGGTGATGTGCAGGGCGCCGGCGGCCCGCCCGAAGTGACGCTGCTCGGCGACGACGGTGAAGTACCGGACGAGCCGCAGATCGAGGTCAGGGGCGGAAGCGGGATCAGCCATGGCTCCAGGGTACGGGCGACGACCTGCACCGATGCCCAGAACGTATTGCGCATTGCGAATCAGGCTTTGGACGCCCGTCGCCCGCCGGCCGAATGATGGAAGCACCTACCCCTCCCTCGAAGGAGCACTCACCATGCGGGTATTCGTCACCGGCGGCAGCGGCTTCATCGGCTCCGCGGCCGTCCCCGAACTCCTCGGCGCCGGCCACCGGGTTCTCGCCCTCGCCCGCTCGGACAAGTCCGCCGAGGCCCTGACGGCGGCGGGCGCGGAGGTGCACCGCGGCAGCCTCGACGACCCCGAGGACCTGGCACGTGCGGCGGCCGGGACCGACGGCGTGCTGCATCTGGCCTTCAATCACGAGGACTTCCGGAACATGACGCGGGCGGTGGAGACCGACCTGCGTGTGATCGAGGCGATCGGCGCCGCTCTGGAGGGCTCGGACCGGCCCTTCGTCGTCACCTCGGGCACTCTGATGCTCGCCGCCGTCGAGGGTGTGGCGACAGAGCAGGACACCCCGGCACCGGGCGTCCACCGCGGCGCCTGCGACGTGGCCGCGCTCGCACTGGCCGAGCGCGGCGTACGCAGCTCGGTGGTCCGCCTGGCCCCCACGGTGCACGGCCGCGGCGACCGGGGCTTCGTGCCGCAGCTGATCGGCATCGCCCGCCGGACGGGCGTCGCCGCGTACGTCGGCGAGGGCACCAACCGCTGGCCGGCCGTACACCGCCTGGACGCGGCCCGGCTGTACCGCCTGGCCCTGGAGTCGGCCCCGGCGGGCACGCCCCTGCACGGAGCGGCCGACCAGGGAGTCCCCTTCCAGGACATCGCCGCGGCGATCGCCGAGGGCCTCGACGTCCCCCTGAAGAGCATCCCGCCGACGGAGGCGGAAGCCCACTTCGGCTGGCTGGGCATGGTGGCCGCGATCGACAATCCGACATCGAGTGAGAGGACCCGGGAGCTTGTGGGCTGGAAGCCGGAACAGCCCGGCCTGCTCGCGGACTTGGAGGAGGGCCACTACTTCTAGGCTCCGGCACCGGCAACGCGCCCCTTTGGGGGCGCGGGGAACGGCGTGACCAGCCCCCCCCGCCCCACAGATTTCAACGGCGCACCAGCACCCCGTCCAAGAACCCGTTGCTGAAAACCCGGTGTGGGTCAAGGCGATCCAACGTCTCCACCGCCGCATCCCACACCGCACCCCCGAACGACCCCGGAATCCTCGTGTCGAGCACCTCCTCGTCACTCCACACATCGGACTCCGTGTACGCCCACCCCTTGGACCACTCCACCCGAGTCCCCTCGTACCGCTCGAACAGGAACACCTCCAACTCCCGCAAGAACGCCTCCGCATAGGGCGTCCCCGGCAGCGTCAGCACATCCAGCCACACCGCCGTGTCCGCCCCGTCCCTCGGCCGCAGGGCGGAGAGCAACGGGACCTGCGCACCGGCCAGTTCGGCGTCCGCGGGTTCGTCCAGCCCCGTCACCCGGATCTCCACCGACCCGTTGACGGGGAACCGCCCCAACGCGGCGTACGCGGTCAGCCGTTCCCGGTAGAAGGACGTGAACTCGTGCACGACACGCTGCACGTCGGCCCGCCGAGTCAGCACCGCGTACCCGTTCGCGTTGATCCGCAGCGTCGTCGGCCGCAGATACAGCAGCGTGTTCTTCGACGCCCCCCAGATGTCCGAGGACAGCGTCGCCACCAGCCCGAGCGCCGCCACATCCAGCTGCGCGTTGCCCAGCACCGGCGCCAGATACCATGCCGCGTCGGACACCATCCGCCCCACGAGGTCGGCGACCACCGTCGGCACGACGTCGGAGAACGGGTAGTTGTACGGCGAGGTCACATGCCGTGAGGCGAGCGGTCTGGCCGGGGCGACGCTCCACTCCTTGAGCCACGGGTACTCCGTGAACGCGAACCAGATCGCCTCCACCCGCCCGGACCGCGCCAGGAAACCGTCGAGGGTCCGCCCGCCGGAACCGGCCGCGGCGAACAGTTCGCCGGCCGGGATGTCGGTCCGGCTCACACACCGCAGGTTGCTGTTGCCCCCCACCCGCAGCACGACCTCGGTCACGAACGCCCGGCCCAGATGCGTGAGCAGGGCCGCGCAGTCCGCCTCGGCGCGCCGGAACGTCCGCAGGACATACGCACCCGCGTCCCCGTCCCAGACCACCGCTGTCAGCGACAGCACCAGATTGCTCAGCGAACCGTAGGTGTGCCCGGGCAGCGGCTCCTCGCCGTCGGCCGGAACGGCGGTGCCGTGCGCGTCGATCGCCAGCGCCCCGCCGAGCGTCAGATCGCCGGGCGCGGGCGTGGCCGTGAGCCCGAGACCGTGGCCCTCCAGGAAGGTGAGCAGCGCCTCCATGGTGACGCCGGTCCCGGCCCGCACCTGTGACCCGGAGTCCAGGGACAGCCCCGTGAGGTGCGTCCGGGTGTCGACGAGCAGCACCTTGTCGTCGGCGGCCGTGCCCTCCGTGACGGTCAGTGGCGACCAGCCGTGCGAGGAGCCACGCGCGCGGACCCGCCAGCCGTTGCGCCAGGCCCAGTCGACGACCGTGCGCACCTGGTCCGCGTCGGCCGGGGCGCAGGCCCACAGCCCGTCCGCGGTGATCTCGCCGACCCAGTTGCGGTACGCCGAGCGGTACAGCGCGACATCCGCCGGGAAGCCGGGCAGCTCGGCCGCGGCCGCGGCCGGATCCGCCGCCAGCAGTACCGGTACGGCGGCCAGCGCGGCGGCGGACCGCAGGAAGCCCCGACGGCTCCAGCCGTCCCGGGCAGGGAAGTTGTTCACTGAACGATCAGTCACGCCGACACGCTAGGGCCGGGTTGACGCCTCTCCGATTTTTGTCGAACACAATCACCCGTGTGAGTGAAGGATTCACAGGTGGGCGGGGCCGGGGAAGCCCCTGACACCGTTGTCGGCGGCGGATGACAGACTGGCGCCATGGACGAACGTGTAATCGGCAGGTCGGGACAGCGGGCATCGGTCGTCGGCCTCGGCACATGGCAGCTGGGCGCCGACTGGGGCGACGTGGACGAGAAGGACGCGCTCGCCGTTCTGGAGGCCGCGGCCGAGTCGGGGGTGACCTTCTTCGACACCGCCGACGTGTACGGCGACGGGCGCAGCGAGCAGACCATCGCCACCTTCCTGCGCGGCAGGCCCGATCTCCATGTGCTGGTGGCCACCAAGATGGGCCGCCGGGTCGACCAGATCCCGGAGAACTACGTCCTGGACAACTTCCGCGCGTGGAACGACCGGTCCCGCCGCAACCTCGGCGTGGACCGCCTGGACCTGGTGCAGCTGCACTGCCCGCCGACCCCGGTCTACTCCTCGGACGAGGTGTTCGACGCCCTCGACACCCTGGTCGAGGAGGAGCGCATCGCGGCCTACGGCGTCAGCGTCGAGACCTGCGCGGAGGCGCTCACCGCGATCGCGCGCCCGGGCGTGTCCAGCGTGCAGATCATCCTCAACCCGTTCCGCACGAAGCCGCTGCGCGAGGTCCTCCCGGCCGCCCGGGAGGCCGGCGTCGGCATCATCGCTCGGGTGCCGCTCGCCTCCGGTCTGCTGTCCGGCAAGTACACCAAGGACACCGTCTTCGCGACCGACGACCACCGCACCTACAACCGGCACGGCGAGGCCTTCGACCAGGGCGAGACCTTCTCCGGCGTCGACTACACGACGGGCGTCGAGGCCGCCGCCGAGTTCGCCGCGCTCGCCCCCGAGGGCTGCACCCCGGCTCAGCTGGCCCTGCGCTGGATCATCGAGCAGCCGGGTGTGACCACGGTGATCCCGGGCGCCCGCAACGCCGAGCAGGCCCGCGCCAACGCGGCCGCCGCCAAGCTCCCGGAACTGCCCGCGGAGACGGTCACCGCCATCGGCGACCTCTACGACCGCCGGATCAAGGACCAGGTCGAGAACCGCTGGTAGCACCCGCCGGACCGGGAGCGCCGCCACGGTGCGGGCTCCCGGCCCGGGCCGTTTGAACGACGGGCCCGACGGTTACACGGACTCCATGACCGACCAGGAGCGGCGGCAGGGGCGCGACGAGACCGAGGAGGAGCGCGCCGACCGGATGTGGGGCGAACTCATCCAGGAGGTGCGCGTCGCCCAGACCGGCGTGCAGATCCTCTTCGGTTTCCTGCTCACCGTGGTCTTCCAGCAGAAGTACGACGAGCTGTCCGACGTGGACCAGACGATCTACATCGTGACCGTCGTCCTGGGCGCCGCGGCCACGGGCGCCCTCATCGGCCCGGTGTCCCTGCACCGGCTGGTCGCCGGCCGCAAGGTGAAGCCGGAGGCGGTGCGGCTGGCGTCCGGGCTGACCCAGATCGGCCTGTTCCTGCTGCTGGCCACCATGGCCGCCGCGCTGGTGCTGATCCTCCGGGTGGCCACCGGCGGCAGCCAGGTGACCTGGGTGGTCGCGGCCGTCGTCGTCTGGTACCTGGTGTGCTGGTACGGCCTGCCGCTGTGGTCCCGGCGCCGTCACACCAGCCGCTGAGCCGCCTCCAGTGCCCGCAGCTGCCGGTCGTGCAGCCGGCTGAGCAGCAGCACCGACACCGTCGCCCCGATCAGTGCGCAGAACATGTCCCACTGGGTGTCCCAGACATCGCCCTGCGTGGCGAGGAAGGCGTCCGCGCCGTGCCCGCCGATCTCGGCCGCCAGCCACTCCAGCAGCTCGAAGAAGGCGCTGAAGGCGAGGCAGGCGCACACCGTCAGCGGGGCCAGCCAACGGCTGCCGCGCAGCGGTGAGGTACGACTGAGCAGCTCACGGGCCAGGATCGCCGGTACGAAGCCCTGCATGAGGTGGCCGAAGCGGTCGTACGGATTGCGGTCCAGGCCGAGGGTGTCGCGCACCCAGTCGCCCACCGGCACCTCGGCGTAGGTGTAGTGGCCGCCGACGGCGAGCACCAGCGCGTGCGCCGTGAGGAGCCCGGCCAGCAGCCCCGTCAGCGGGAAGCGCCGCCAGGTCAGCACCACCAGCGGCAGGCCGACCAGCACCCACACCGTCTCCAGGAACCAGGTCGTACGGTCCCGGGCGCCCCACGCCGACACGGCCATGCCGGCCACCACCACCCCGGCGAGCAGGGCGGGCGGAACCCGGCGCGGCACACGGTGCGGAACGGGGCGCGGGGCGGGGTGCACTGCGGTCATGGCGGACTCCTCGTCGTGGGAGCCCCATCGTGGCCGCGGCGCCCGGGCCCGGACATGAGTACGGCTACTCAGCCGGGGGCGCGGTCACTCAGCCGGTGGCGAGGATCTCCGCCAGCAGGTCGTCCACCGGGATCTCTTCCCGCCCGGGCGGCACGGCCATGTAGGTGTCGCTCAGGAACGAGGCCAGCGCGGGAGCCCAGGCGAACACCACCGCGTGATGCCGTTCGCCGCCGGGCAGGGGATCGCCGAGGAAATCCATGCGCACTTCCCTCCAGCGCCCCTGCCGTACCGGACGCAGCCGTACGTCCCCGACCCCGACCGGCTCCCTCAGACCCTCGTTGAGCATCTCCCGGTCAAGCCGCCATCTGGCGAGCACCCGGCCGTCCAGGGTGAACACCGCGGTGACGGCGAACGGGTCTTCGGCGTCGTACGACAGATGAGCGAGGACGGGGCAGCGGGCGGTCCCGTCCTCGCGGAGCTGTACCACCAGGGTCCTGTGCACGATGGGGTTCACGCGAGAGCCCTCCGAGAACGATCGGCTTGGTGCCCTCTAGTACCCCTCTCACAGGAAAAACGCTCAATCGTGAGCGGAATCCATTGCGGAATCCATTGCCGAATCCACCGCGGAACCGCCGGAACCGCCGGAGCCGCCCTTCGTGCCGCGCAGTGCGACCAGGCACGAGCCGATGGCCTGCTGGAGCTCCTCCAGGCGCTGGACCATGTCGTCCTCGTAGAAGTCCTGGGCGTCGTCGAAGGTCAGCTCCTCGAACGCCTTGGTCGCCTTCTGCAGGCTGCTGTAGAACTTGGTGCGCTTCTCCTGGACGCGGAGTTCGGGGTCCGCCTCGACCGTCTCGACGACCAGGTTCTTCAAGGTGTCGTAGGCCTCGGTCGCCCACTCGCCGGTGTCCTCGTCCTCGTCCAGCTCGTCGAGGAGCGACAGATGACGCTCCGCCTCCTGGCGCAGTTCGACGGGTGCGTCGACCGTCTGCCCGGCAGGTGTCTTGATCTGGCCGGACTCGGCGATCTGGCGGACGTATCCGATGCGGTCGGCCGAGCGGCTCTCGGTGGCGACGGCCTTCTTGAGGTCGGCGGTGCGGACCACGTCACGGGCCAGCACCGTCTGCAGGTCCGGGTCCTCCTTGATGCGGTCCAGGAGCGCCGAGCGGGCCGCGCGGGCGGTGGAGGGGTCGGCGAGGATCGCGGCCCGCAGCGCGGTGGGGTTCTCGGCCACTTCGAGGGCCTTGGTGGGCCGGATGCCCTCGGCCTCGGCGGCCTCGGAGATGGCGGTGCCTCGCTCGGAGGTGGCGCTGTTGCGGGAGACGTAGTACTCCAACCAGACGTCGGAGTCCGGGAGTTCGACCTCCTGGCCCGGGGCGAGCGCCTCGAAGTGCGGGACGACACAGTCGTCGGCGGCCCTGTCCCACGCCTTGTAGTAGCGCATCACCCGCTCCGGGGAGCAGCCGGCCAGCTCGGCGAACTCCTTCGCCGACACCTTCGGTGTCTCGTCCGCGCCCTGCCCTCCGGGCCGCACGCTGCGGGCCACCATCAGCCCGAACGTCCAGCCTCCGGTGCGCACATAGGCGCCGAACTCCCGGGCGTCCCGCGCCACGAGGTCGGACAGGGGAGCCGGGGACGCGCTGGACGTCTCGGACGGGTCGATCGCTAGGGTCACGGAGGACGCTCCTGAAGGCTGCCGAACTGCATACGTACCGACGGGCAGCCTATATCGACCCATTGGCCAGGGTTTGCCGCACGGTCGAAGACCAGCCGGGCGCGGCTCAGTCGGCGGACGCCCGGAACGTGGCCAGGAAGGTCTTCAGCGCCAGCGTGTTCGCGGCGCCGTCCCAGGCGGCGGCCGGGGCCGTGACACGCAGCGAGAAGCTCCGGCCGCCGCCCAGCAGGAAGCCGCGGCCGAAGGTGCGCACCCGGTCGGCGCCGGTGCCCGACAGCCACTCCATGTCCGCCGCCTTGTACCCCTGGTAGGTGGTCGCCTTGATCTCGCCGATCCGCCGGTAACCGTCCAGCTGTTCCAGCTGGGGCTCCACGTCGTCCCGCCAGACGGCGACCGGGTCCGGGCCGGCCTGGGTGCTGTAGGTGACGGCCAGGGTGCGCGGGTCGTCACCGCCCGGGCCGAAGGTGACCCGGTAGGCGACGTCGTCGACCCGCGAGGTGTCGAGGCGCTTCCAGCCCTTCGGGAGTGCCACGGAGAAGCCCTCCGGCGCGGTGTAGCGGTGAAATCCGGCCGGGAGGGCACCGGCCGTGGCCGACGGGGAGGGCGAGGGTGACGTCTTCGAGGGAGAGGGGGAGGGAGAGGCGGCGGAAGAAGGAGGGGAAGAGGGGGAGGGGGTCGGCCCGTTGCCGTCCGTGCGGTTGCCCGGCTCGGTGGCCGTCGCGGAGGCGCTCGGCGCCGAGCCGGCCAGCGAGCCGACGCCCGGGAGCCCCTGGGTGGCGGCGAGCACCGCGACCGACACGGTCACCACGGCCAGCGCGGTCCCCCCGATCATGGTGGTCCTGCTCCACCCCGAGGCCCGCGCCGCCACATAGGCGCCGCGCAGCCGGGGTACCGGGGCGGGCTGCCCGATCGCGTCGGGGTCCGCGTCCAGGACACGTGTCAGCGCCTGCCGGACCACCGGCCTGCTCAGCCGTTCCCGGGAGTTCTTGCGGAGCAGTCCCTGCACGACCTGGGTCAGCGGACCGGCCCGCAGCGGGGTGCGCAGCGGCAGCCGGTCCACGCCCTTCAGCGTGGCGTCGGCGCGGCCGCGGTCCCGGAACGGCGGCCGGCCCTCGACCATCGTGTAGAGGACCGCGCCGAGCGCCCACAGGTCGGCGGCCGGGCCGATGCGCTCGTCCCTGGCCTGTTCCGGCGAGGCGTACGACGGTGCGGTGACCCGGGGGGCCAGGGTCGCGCCCGCCAGGCCGAACCCGGTGATCACCACCGGGCCCTTGTCACGGACGAAGATCTGGCCGGGGCTGAGCTCGCCGTGCGTGTAGCCCTCGCCGTGCGCGCCGTCCAGCACGTCGAGCACCTCGAGGCCGATCCGGGCGGCCTGCACGAAGTCGAACGTGTTCTGCTGGGCGAGGAGTTCACTGAGCGGCGTGCCGTCGATCAGCTCCGTGACCGTCCACAGCGTGCCCGCCTCCTCGAAGGCGTCGATCACCATGGCGACCCGGCCGGGCCGCAGCGCGCCCATGACCTCGGAGGTGCGCAGGATCCGGGAGGTGGTCCGGCGTACCACGTCGTCGGTGAGGGCGTCGGGCAGCGCGATCTGGGTCACCAGACGCGGACGCTCGGCCTGCACGTCCTCTGTGTACCAGCTGATGCGATTCGGCTCGCGGTCGGCGACCTCAATGAGCCGGTACCTTCCGGCGACCAACTGTTGTGCGGAGACATGCGCCTTGACCATCGTCATCCCTCGCTGAAACCCCTGCCTCTTCTTAACCAGAGGTACGCGGGAGGCTCCCCGGTTTGTTCAAAGAATCTGCAACTCGGAGTCCCTTCTTGCCTTTTATTCAAACGGCGCCACCTGCCTGACACTTGAGGAAAACGGCGAATGACCGGGCGCCGACCTGCGGGTAACCGACGGTAAAAGACCGGCTGCGGTCCGCTGGCCGGCCAGCTCCGAGGCGTCCGGTACGTGAGGTGGACGGGACCGATCGAACCGTCTCAGAGGCCCCGGCGCGCCAGGAAGCCCAGCAGGCCGCGCAACTCCGCCGTCGCGAACGGAAGCCCGGCGAGCAGCGCCTCGGCCCGGGCGGTGTGCCGAACGTGCTCCCGTGGACAGTGAGCGTGGCCGACTCGCTGCGGCTGATCGCCGACACCCTGCCGGCCGAGCACACCGCCGACACTGCAACGGCCTGCCGTGCCGCCTGCGCCGGGTGGCGGTCACCGGTGACGTACCGGTCGGCATCGCGGGCAGGAAGCGCTACTCGATCGCGGGCGACGCCTCGCACTGCACATCGGCCGCCTGACCCGCGGGGAATACGGAGTCATTCGATCGGTATCGGGCCGGTGCTCGGGCCAGAGTGTTCGGCATGGCCGGACCGGTGCGCGTGCGTGAGCCGGTCAATGCCGAGGGCCGGCGCCTGCTGGGGACTGTCCGGAATACCTGCGAGGACGCTACTGAACTTGAAAGCGTGATGTCGGTAACGATCACCCAGCCGACGCGCGCGTGTTGGTGCCGTAGCTCAACGATCTACGAGTGGCGCCGGG
>NZ_JBHXSK010000068.1:50078-57395 GCF_042716195.1 Streptomyces sp. NPDC058683 | reverse complement strand
CTTCAGGGGCGCGGGGAACTGCGCGACCGGCCCCCACCGCGCCGCACCCGACGACGGCGCTCCCCCGGCCCGCCCCTTCCGGTGGCAGCCCCCGTAAGCCGGTCTTAGCGTGGCCGCATGATCGAGCTGGAGGGCCTGACCAAGCGCTACGGGGACAAGACCGCGGTCGACGACCTCTCCTTCGCCGTGCGGCCCGGCATCGTGACCGGGTTCCTCGGGCCCAACGGCGCCGGGAAGTCCACCACGATGCGGATGATCCTCGGGCTCGACCACCCCTCGGCCGGCCACGTGCGGATCGACGGCAAGCGGTACGCGCAGCTCAAGGACCCGCTGACGTACATGGGGGCGCTGCTCGACGCCAAAGCCGTGCACGGTGGGCGCAGTGCCTTCAACCATCTGCTGTGCCTCGCGCAGAGCAACGGGATTCCGACGCGCCGGGTCGCCGAGGTGCTGGACACCGTCGGACTCACGGCGGTGGCGCGGAAGAAGGCCAAGGGGTTCTCGCTGGGCATGGGACAGCGGCTCGGGATCGCCGGGGCCCTGCTCGGGGATCCGCGGATCCTGATGTTCGACGAGCCGGTGAACGGGCTCGACCCGGAAGGGATCCACTGGATCCGGAATCTGATGAAGTCGCTGGCCGCCCAGGGCCGGACCGTGTTCGTCTCCTCACACCTGATGAGCGAGATGGCACTGACCGCCGACCACCTCGTCGTCATCGGGCAGGGACGGCTGCTCGCCGACACCTCCATGGCGGACTTCATCCGGGCGAACTCGCGGTCCTACGTCCGGATCCGCTCCCCCCAGCGCGAACGGCTGCTCGACGTGCTGCACGCGGCCGGGATCACCGTCGTCGAGACGGGGACCGGGGCGCTGGAGGTGGAGGGCGCGAAGGCCGAGCCGATCGGGGAGCTGGCCGCGCAGCACGGGATCGTGCTGCACGAGCTGAGCATCCAGCAGGCCTCGCTGGAGGAGGCGTTCATGCAGTTGACGGCGGAGTCCGTGGAGTACCACGCGCACGCCGACTCGGCCCCGGTGCCGCAGGTCTGGGGTTCCGGCTGGGACAAGGGGGCGTGATGGCGGTCGTCGCTCAGGTCGTACGGTCCGAGTGGACCAAGATCCGGTCCGTCTCCTCGACGGTGTGGACGCTGTCCCTCGCCGTGGTCGTCAGCGTGGCGCTCGGGATGCTGCTCTCCGCGCTGGCCAACAGCCAGTTCGGCAACATGCCCGCGCGGGCACGGACCTCCTTCGATCCGACGAACATCAGCTTCGCCGGGCTGACCCTCGGACAGCTCGCGATGATCGTGTTCGGAGTGCTGGTGGTGTCGAACGAGTACAGCACCGGAATGATCCGCACCTCGCTGGCCGCCGTACCGCAGCGCGCCACCTTCCTCTTCAGCAAGATCGCGGTGGCGACGGGCCTGGCGCTGGTCGTCGGCATGGTGACCAGCTTCGCCGCGTTCTTCCTCGGGCAGGCCATGCTCGGCTCCCACCGGGCGTACCTCGGCGACACCGGGGTGCTGCGCGCGGTCATCGGAGGCGGGCTCTACATGACGCTCATCGCGATGTTCTCCATGGGCGTGGCCGCGATGCTGCGCTCGCCGATGCTGTCGCTCGGCATCCTGATGCCGTTCTTCTTCCTGATCTCCAACATCCTCGGCAACGTCGACGCGACCCAGAAGATCGGCCGGTTCCTGCCGGACCAGGCGGGCGGTCACATCATGCAGGTGGTGCCGAGAGCCGGCGACGACGTCCCGTACGGGCCCTGGGGCGGGCTCGGGATCATGGGGCTGTGGGTGGTCGCCGCGCTCGCCGGCGGGTATGTCCTGCTGAAGAAACGGGATGCTCAGTGACCGGACCGATACGGACCGGCTTTGCCAGCTCTTGATGGGAACCGTCAGCGCCCGGATATCCTCCTAACCCTTACGGGGGCGTCTGCCCTGCTGTCCTGATCCTTTCGATGGGTGCGGAGCATGATCGAGGCTGTCGGCCTGACCAAGCGCTACGGCGACAAGACCGCCGTGTACAACCTTTCCTTCCAGGTACGGCCGGGCGCCGTCACCGGCTTCCTCGGCCCCAACGGCTCGGGCAAGTCGACGACCATGCGGATGATCCTGGGGCTGGACAACCCGACCGCGGGCGCGGTGACGATCGGCGGCTACCCCTACCGCCGGCTGCCCAACGCCGCCCGCCAGGTCGGCGCGCTGCTCGACGCCAAGGCGGTGCACGGCGGCCGGTCCGCCCGCAACCACCTGCTCTCCCTGGCCCAGCTGTCCGCCATCCCGGCCCGCCGGGTCGACGAGGTGCTCGGGGTGGTCGGCCTCCAGGACGTGGCCGGAAAGCGCTCCAAGGGCTTCTCGCTCGGTATGGGCCAGCGCCTCGGCATCGCCGCCGCGCTGCTCGGCGACCCCCAGGTGCTGCTCTTCGACGAGCCGGTCAACGGCCTCGACCCCGAGGGCATCCTCTGGGTGCGCAACCTGATGAGGTCCCTCGCCGCCGAGGGCCGTACGGTCTTCGTCTCCTCCCATCTGATGAGCGAGATGGCGCTGACCGCCGACCACCTCATCGTCATCGGGCGCGGCCAGCTGCTCGCCGACATGAGTGTGACGGACTTCATTTCGGCCAACTCCGCCGACTTCGCGCGGGTGCGCACCCCGGACACCGAGCCGCAGCTGCGCGAGAAGCTCAGCTCGGCACTGACCGAGGCCGGCGGCCATGTCATGCCCGAGCAGGACGGGGCGCTCCGGGTGACCGGCCTGCCGCTGCCGCAGATCAGCGACCTCGCGCACGAGGCGGACGTACGGCTGTGGGAGCTCTCGCCGCACCAGGCCTCGCTCGAGGAGGCGTACATGCGGATGACGCAGGGCGCCGTGGACTACCGCTCCACCGTCGACCAGAGGGCCGGCTTCCAGCAGCCGCTGCCGCCCGGCGCGCAGCCGCCCATGCCGGTGCCCGGGCAGGGCCAGCCTGGCTGGTACGCCCCGCCGCCGCCCCAGCAGGGCGGCCAGCCGTTCGCGGGGCCCTACGGCGCGCAGGGGGCGCCCGCAGGCGCGTACGGCGCCCCGCAGGCCCCCTACGGGGCTCCCCAGGCCGCTCCCAACCCCAACCCCTACGCCGCGCCGACCACGGCGCCCGCGCCCGCTCCGGCGCCCACTCCGGCGCCCGCCGAATCGTCACAGCCGGCTCCCGCGCCCGCCTCCGCCCCCGCCGACCTGACCAAGCCCGAGGACGCCCGATGAGCACCCACCAGCCCCCGATGCCGCAGGCAGCCCCGGCCGCGCCCGACTGGCAGGCGGCGCCCGGCGGCCCGTACCCCGGTTACACCTCGCCGATCCCGGTGGTGCGCACCCACCTCGGGCACGCCATCGCCTCGGAGTGGACGAAGATCCGCTCGGTGCGCTCGACGATCTGGACGCTCGGCGTCTTCGTCCTGCTCGTCGTCGGCATCGGCCTCCTCACCGCCTCGGTCGTCAGCAGTTCCGCCTCGTCGGACGACCTGTCGCGCGAGAACGCGCTGTCGCTCGGCTTCTTCGGGCTGCTGCTCGGCAGCATGTGCATCATCACGCTGGGCGTGCTGACCACGGCCTCCGAGTACGGCACCGGAATGATCCGTACGACGATGGTGGCCTGCCCCACCCGCGCGCGGGTGCTCGCGGCGAAGGCGATCGTCTTCTTCGCGCTCGCGTTCGTGATCACCCTCGCGGCCAGCGCGTTCGTGGCCATGACACAGGTGTCGATCCTGAGCGACGTGGCCCGGACGCCGACCGGCGGGGAATGGCTGAAGGGCACCGTCGGCGTCAGCCTCTACATCGCGCTGCTCGGGCTGCTCTCGCTGATCATCGGCTCGATCATCCGGCACTCGGCGGGCGCCATCACCATCATGATCGGCGCGGTGCTCGCCCCGCTCGTGATCGCGCTGTTCATGTTCTCGCAGTCGCTGGAGAAGGTGCGCAACGCCCTGTTCGAGTACTCGATCCCGAACCAGCTGAGCGTCTTCTACTCCAACTCCCTCAGCGATTCCGGCCCTTCGGGCTGGGACCCGCTGTGGATCATCCTGCTCGTGACGGCCGTCGCGTTCGCCGGCGCCTACGCGCTGCTGGAGAAGCGGGACGTGTGAGTCCTCGCTAGAACCTCGGCGCGTTACGGGACCGCTGCACCCGCGTGGTGCGGCGGTCCTTCGCGTTCCAGCAGGCCTTGTGCCAGTGCCGGCGCTCGTCGACGCCCGAGTGCTCCGGCCAGGCCACGACGTGCGGGACACCGGAAGGGATCACCTGGTCGCAGCCCGGACAGCGGTACGTCTTGCCGACCGCGCTGGCGCCCGCGACATGGCGCACGCTCCACTCCTCGCCCTGCCAGCTCTCACTGGACTGCCAGCCGCCGTACCGGTCCGCGCGGTCGTCCTCGGCGCTCCGGCCGGAGGAGGTGGCTCCATTCGGGCCCTTGGGTCGGTTGCGACGCGGGGACACGGGACACCTCTCGGGGCTATACAGGAAGCAAGGGCTGTGTCCAGCCTACGACGCGCGCGCGGGGGTACGCGTAGGGCACCAACCCGTACAAGTCCCCCTCCAGGGCGACCCATTCTCCAGACAATCCGCAAATCTCTTCGCCAGGCCGTGTCCTCGGCACGTGTCAGACGGTTATGCCGGGTGGGGGAGCTCCGGGTAGGAGCCAGGAAAGCAGGAAATGCGATGCGCGTAGGAAGTTTTGTGCTGGCGGCCCAGTTCCCGGGCCAGGGCCAGGGGGAGGCGCTGCACCGGGCGGTGCGCACGGCGGAGGTGGCCGAGGAGGCCGGCCTGGACGCGGTCTGGCTGGCCGAGCACCACTTCGTGCCGTACGGCACGTGTCCGTCCGCGGTCACGCTGGCGGCTTTACTGCTGGGCCGCACCAGGCGTCTCAGGGTCGGCACGGCGGTGAGTGTACTGCCCACGGTCCACCCGGTGGCGCTCGGCGAGCAGGCCGCACTGCTGCACGTGACGAGCGGCGGCCGGTTCACGCTCGGCGTGGGCCGGGGCGGGCCCTGGGTGGATCTGGAGGTGTTCGGGAGCGGACTCGATGCGTACGAACACGGCTTCCCCGAATCACTCGAACTGCTGATGCGCTGGCTGCGTGAACCGGCCGTGTCGGCCTCCGGCCCGCGCTTCTCGTTCCGCGAAGTCCCCGTCGTACCGCGCCCGTCGGAGGCGCTGACGGAGGCGCCGGGACCGGAGGTGGTGGTCGCGTGCACCTCTCCGGCGAGCGTCCGGCTGGCCGCCGAGCGGGGGCTGGCGATGCTGCTCGGGATGCACGTCGGGGACGAGGAGAAGGCCGAGATGGTCGCGCTGTGGCGGCAACACGCGCGGGCGGCCGGAAGGCCGGCCGAGGAGATCCTCGGCGCGGCCCATGTCTCCGCCGGCGTCTGCCAGATCGCCGACCGGCGCACCGACGCCGTGGAGACGCTGACGAAGGCGATGCCGGGGTGGCTGAAGCAGGGCCTGGAGGCCCATACGACGGTGGACGGCCGGTTCCGCTCCATGCGCGACCCGCTCGCCTACACCGAACTGCTCTGCGGACTGCACCCGGTGGGGACCCCGCGGCTGTGTGCCGACCGGCTCGCGGCTACCTCCGAGCGGACCGGTATCTCCCGATTCGCCCTGCTGACCGAGGGCTCGGGGGACCTTGCGGCCACGGAGGAGAACGTACGACGGCTGGGCGCCGAGGTACTGCCGCACCTCCGGTGACCTCACACCTCCGCGGGGAGCTTGCCGCCCCACTGACTGATTGCACCTCCCGCGTGTGGAGCGGCAAGCAAGCGGCTCACTGCGTCAGCAGTACCGGAACACGGCGTCAGCAGTCCCGCAGTTCCGGAGACTGGTTCAGCAACTGATTGCGCACCGAGGTGAAGCGGGCCAGCGTCTCGTCGACCGAGGCGTCCAGCGGGAACACCGCCACGCGGTGGCAGTTCTGGAAGGCCAGCCGCACGCCGAAGTGCCGCTGCAGGGCGCCGCGTATGGCGTCACTCGCGAGCGCACGCAGCAGCTGACCGCGTGCCTGCTCGTCCGGCGGGGGCGTCTGGTTGTCGGCGAACTCTCCGCCGTCCACCTTCAGCTGGGCCACCAGGGAGCTGATCATCTCCCATGCATAGGGCAGGGAGGTCCGGACGCAGTCGACGAAATCTGCTTCGTCGACCTCGCCTCGCTCGGCCTGTTCGAGTAGGGCCGGTGAGACGTCGAGCGACATGGGTACTCCTCTCGCACCCCCGAACAGCAGGGGTTGGCGGACAGGTAAGGGAGTTCGCGATACCGAACACGCTGAGTACACACTTCGCGACCTCCCGTTTACTACGGTAGGCAACGGACGGTGACGCCACCAGGAGATTGCGTATATGCGACGGTCCCTTTAGGCACACAATCGGCCAGGGTTGAACAGGCGTGTGCAGGCGACTCGTCAGGACCGGTCGCGGGAGCCTGGTCGGAGGCCGGATCAGGAGGTGCGGTCCGCCGGGCCCCGGTTGAGGGTGATGGCGGGACCGACGGACGAATCGCGTGGAGGGCGGGGTGTCGAGTAGCGTTGCCGACCATGCGTCTCGTCATCGCCCGGTGCTCCGTCGACTATGCCGGCCGGCTCACCGCCCACCTTCCCTCCGCCCCCCGTCTGATCCTGGTCAAGGCGGACGGCAGCGTCTCGATCCACGCGGACGACCGGGCCTACAAGCCCCTCAACTGGATGTCGCCGCCGTGCACCCTCAAGGAGGGGGCGGGTGACGAGGAAGGCGTCTGGACCGTCATCAACAAGGCGGGCGAGAAGCTCATCATCACGATGGAGGAGGTCCTGCACGACTCCTCGCACGAGCTGGGCGTGGACCCGGGCCTGATCAAGGACGGCGTGGAAGCGCACCTCCAGGAGCTGCTGGCGGACCGTATCGAGACGCTCGGCGAGGGCTACACCCTGATCCGCCGCGAGTACATGACGGCGATCGGGCCGGTGGACATCCTGTGCCGGGACGCCGACGGCCGGACCGTGGCGGTCGAGATCAAGCGCCGGGGTGAGATCGACGGCGTGGAACAGCTCACCCGCTACCTGGAGCTGCTGAACCGCGATCCCCATCTGGCGCCCGTCCGGGGCATCTTCGCGGCCCAGGAGATCAAGCCGCAGGCGAAGGTCCTCGCCACGGACCGAGGCATCGGCTGCACGATCCTGGACTACAACGCGATGCGGGGCATCGAGGACGACAAGCTGCGTCTGTTCTGAGAAGCGGCAGACGGGAACGAGTCGGGCGCCCCCCCCGGCGGCACGGGCGCGCCGCCACATAATAATAAACAGACGATAGCGGGGGAGGAAATC
>NZ_JBHXSK010000068.1:0-50068 GCF_042716195.1 Streptomyces sp. NPDC058683 | reverse complement strand
TATCCTGCACAACACCGCGAGGGGGGGAATGGTGGCCTACAAGCTGCTCATTTTCTTACACGCGGCAGACGGCAACGTGTCGGGCGCCCCGGGCGGTGCGCGGGGCCCCCGGCTGTTTCAGATGACCGTGCCGGTCGCGGTGCCGGAAGTGGTGCCCTCCGATGCGCTCGACGTCGTCACCGTCGGGGAGTCGGAGGTCGGGCCGCTTGCCGAGTCGGTTGTGCTGGGGGTGTCGGTCGGGCCCGACGACGAGGGCGAAGGCGACTCGCTCGGCGTCGGCGACTCGGACGTCTTCGAAGGGCTCGGTGAGACCGACTTCGAGGGCGTCGGCGTCGGGGTCGGCGACTTGGACGGCGAGTGAGTCGTACCGCCGCCCGACGATCCCTTCGTGCCCGTCGGGGTGTCCGAAGGGGACACCTCGTCCGACGGCGGCGTCGGGTCGTCCGACGTGCCGAGCGTGCCGTCGGGGCCGGGGTCCGTCGGTTTGGCCGTCGTCGTGCCCGTGTCCCCCGTGCCCGACGACTGCTTGGGGTCGGCGCCCAGGGTGCCGTCGCCCGTGCCCTCGCTCGCCGACGGGTTGACGCTCACGTTGTTGGCCGGGTTGTCGGCGTTGTCGTGGGAGGTCATGCCGAGCCCCACCACCGTGCCGAGGACCGCGGTGAGGAGCACGCCCGAACCCACCGCCACCAGGTTGCGGCGGGCCATGCGGACCAGACCGCCGCCACCCCGGGCCTGCGGCGACTGCGACTGCGCCGGGACGCGGCGGGTGACCAGCGTGTCCGAGATCGGGGAGTGGACGGCCGGGAAGGGCGTCGTGACGCCGCCCGCCGGGGATATGGACTCCTCGTGGCGGGCGTCGGGGATCTCGTCGCCCGCCATCGCGGCGAGGCCGGGAAGGGCCTCCCCCGAGCGGTCGGCGACCAGCGCCAGCGCACGCCGGCCGGCCGTCGTACCCCGCTTGTCGGAGAGTGCCCCGCGCAGCCCGATGGAGGCCTCCAGCTCCGCCCGGGCCCGGTCCAGCTGGCCATCGCAGAGCGCGAGTATCCCCAACTCGTGGTGGAAATAGGCTTGTTCACCTACCTCGCCGGCAAGGCGGGCGGCCTCCGCACCGGCGCGCAGCGCGCGTTCCCAGGCGCTCCAGTGCAGCCCCGCCGCGAACGCGGGCGCGGCCGTGCGGGCCAGTCGTACCGGCGTGGACTCCTCGTCCTCGGCCGGGGGCACGGTGGCGGGCACGATGACCGTCAGGGCGGCGAGGACCGCGTCCGCCTCGGCGCACACCCGGTCCGGGGTGACCGAGGGGTGCCCGGCCCACCAGGAGTAGTGCTGGCCGGCGGCGAGGGCCTGGGCCTCGGCGTCGTCGGCGTATCCGGCGGCCTCCAGCTGCTGCTGGACGCCCGCGGCGAGCCGGTAGCGGGAGCCGACCGGGGAGACCAGTCCGCAGCTCGCCAGTTCGCCGAGGGCGGCGTCCGCGTGGGTGTCGCCGACGAGGGCGGGCAGATGGGCCTGGTGCGGGACCTCGCCGCCGAGGGCGACCGCGAAGCGCAGGGTGGCGCGGGCGGAGGCGCTGAGGCGGGCGGCGAGCAGCGGGGCGGGCGCGGCGGCCTCGCCGAGGGACGGCAGCGGGACCTCGTCGGTCGCCGCGGCGTCGATGGGCACGTCGACCGCCATGTCGGACAGCTCGGACGCGAAGACGCCGAGTTCGTCGACGGCGCCGGTGCTGGCCCGCAGTTGGTCGCGCTGCCGCAGCAGCGCGCCGGCCTGGACGAACCGCAGCGGCAGGCCCTCGGACTCGAACCAGAGGTCGCCGGCCCAGTTGGCCTCCTCCTCGCTGAGCACCCGGCCGACCGCACGCTCCAGGATGTCCACGCCCCCGGCCCGCTCCAGGCCGCTGAGGAAGAGCTCCTCGACGGCGGAGTCGGCGGAGGGCGCCGGCACGTCCGGGGTGGCACCGATGAGGAAGGCGCACTCCGGGGTGGCGTCGATCAGCTCGTCGAGCCCGGAGCCGCCGAACTCGACGTCGTCGAGGACGACGACCGCGCCGATGTCACGGACCAGTTCGAGGAGCTCGTCGTGGTCGGGCCGGTGCGCGGGCGCCTTGTAGACGGCGTAGAAGAGATCGTGGAGCAGGTCCGCGGACGTGCGGTGGAAGCCGCTGAGGCGGACCACGCCGTCCGGGGCGAGGTCCGAGCAGTCGTCGGCGACCAGGTCGAGGAGCGCGGTCCGGCCGGAGCCGGAGGGGCCGGTGAGGCGGACGGAGCGGCCGCGGGCGAGGAGTCGTACCAGACGCTCGCGGTCGTCCTGGCGCTCCAGGAGCGGCAGCTCGGGCTGGGCGGGGCCGGGCGGCACCGGCGGCCGGGCGGCGCGCTCGTACTCGGCGCGTTCGGCGGCGGTGCGCTTCTCCGGTCTGGCGGGACGTTCGGTCGGCGGGCAGGGTTCTATCTCGCTGCCGTCGACCGGGTTCACGGTCAGCAGGAAGTCGCCGGAGACCAGCCGCGCCGTGCGGACGACCGCCGACGCACTCTGGCCGAAGTCGTTGGTGAGGGATTCCCTCGGCGGGCGCTGGCGCGGCGTGCTGCCGTCGCCGTCATGGCCGTACGCCTCGGGTCCCGGGTTGATCGGGTCCATAGGTTCCTAGCCCCCCAAAAGCGTGGTGTGCCGTGAATGCGGGCCCCTCCCGGCCTGTTGCACACTGCGCTGTCGCTTCTGGTCCGGGCCCGCGCTCGAAGGGTGACAAGGCAGCGGGCGACCGAACCCTAAACCTTCGCACAGTATCTACGACAGTCCGGGGTACCGCGCCGTCCAAGACATCACAGTCTCGTGAGGATTGCGCCTGACATGCGCTTGTGCGCGGTCCGTCCGGGTCACCCCCGTCGCCCGGTGCACACCGTGTCCCACCCGTTCGCCACCGCACACCCGGTCCCGGTGCGGCTGCCCGGTCCCGGTGTCAGACCCGGGGCAGCGACTCCACCCCGATACCCCCCTCGATCGCCAGGATCCGGTGCAGCCTGGTGGCCACCAGCAGGCGCTGCATCTGCGGCGGTACACCGCGCAGCACCAGGCGGCGGCCGCAGCGGCCGGCCCGCCGGTGGGCCCCCATGATCACCCCGAGTCCGGTGGCGTCCCAGGAGTCCAGCTCGGACAGGTCCAGCACCAGATCGCCGACTCCGTCGTCGACGGCCGAGTGCAGGACCGTACGGGCGTCCGCCGCGCTGCGAACGTCGAGGCGGCCCCCGACGACCAGCTCGGCGTGGTCGCCCCTGATGTGCATATGCGCTCCCCGAGAGTGCGTGTCCTACTCCGTGAAAGTGATGTCCAGTGATGCAACCTCTGACTGCGTTCGACGGCCAGAGGTTGCCATCTGTAAGCGAACCGATACCGAATTCACCCCCGAGAGTGAAACTCCCGGGACTTGTGCGTTTTCGGAGGCGGTTCACAGGCCCTACGTACTGATGTTTCAGTACGTGTAAAAGCCCTGCCCGCTCTTGCGCCCGATGTCACCGGCGTCAACCATCCGGCGCATCAGCTCCGGCGGGGCGAACTTCTCGTCCTGCGACTCGGTGTAGATGTTGCCGGTGGCGTGCAGCAGGATGTCGACGCCGGTGAGGTCCGCCGTGGCCAGCGGGCCCATGGCGTGACCGAAGCCCAGCTTGCAGGCCAGGTCGATGTCCTCGGCGGTGGCGACGCCCGACTCGTACAGCTTGGTGGCCTCGACGACGAGCGCCGAGATCAGCCGGGTCGTCACGAAGCCGGCGACGTCCCGGTTGACGACGATGCAGGTCTTGCCGACGGACTCGGCGAACTCCCGCGCGGTGGCGAGGGCTTCGTCGCTGGTCTTGTAGCCGCGGACCAGTTCCACGAGCTGCATCATCGGCACCGGCGAGAAGAAGTGGACGCCGACGACCCGCTCGGGATGCTCGGTGGCCGCCGCGATCTTGGTGATCGGGATGGCGGAGGTGTTGGAGGCGAGCACGGCGTCCGGGCGCACGATCTTGTCGAGCGCGCGGAAGATCTCGTGCTTGACCTCCAGCTTCTCGAAGACGGCCTCGACGACGAGGTCGGCGTCGGCGGCCGCGTCCAGCTCGGTGGTCGTGGTGATCCGGGCCAGGGCGGCGTCGGCGTCGTGCGCCTCCAGCTTCCCCTTGCTCACGAACTTGTCGTACGAGGCCTGGATGCCCCCGACGGCACGGTCCAGCGCCTCGTCCGTGACGTCACGCAGGACCACGTCCCAGCCGGCCTGCGCGGCGACCTGGGCGATGCCGGAACCCATCAAGCCGGCACCGATGACGGCAAGCTTCCGTGCCACTCCGCTCCCCTTACACGCTGTTTAGGTATGCCTCTTGGGCGGGACCCTAGCGCTCGTGAGGGGCCGGGAAACCCGGTAAGTAATGCGTGTCACGGTCTCAGGGCGTGAGACAACCGTCACGTCTTGTCAGCCGTGCCCAACGGCATGGTTCATTACGCGCCACCTCCTGGTCGCCGTCGCCCTCGCGACACTCGCCGTGACGGTGGGCACACGCGTGTTCCGGACGGCCGGGGCGTAACTACGCTGGCTCTATGGTCAATCTGACGCGCATCTACACCAGGACCGGCGACCAGGGCAGTACCGCCCTCGGGGACATGAGCCGGGTCGCCAAGACCGATCTGCGGATCTCGGCGTACGCGGACGCCAACGAGGCGAACGCGGTGATCGGGACGGCGATCGCGCTGGGCGGCCTGGACGAGGAGGTCGTCAAGGTGCTCACCCGGGTGCAGAACGACCTCTTCGACGTCGGCGCGGACCTGTGCACGCCCGTGGTGGAGAACCCGGAGTTCCCGCCGCTGCGGGTCGAGCAGTTCTACGTCGACAAGCTGGAGGCGGACTGCGACCGCTTCAACGAGGGGCTGGGGAAGCTCCGTTCGTTCATCCTGCCCGGCGGCACCCCCGGCGCGGCCCTGCTCCACCAGGCCTGCACGGTCGTGCGGCGGGCCGAGCGGTCGACCTGGGCCGCGCTGGAGGTGCACGGCGCCCCGGGAGAAAGCGGCGGTATGAACCCGCTGACCGCGACCTATCTCAACCGGCTGTCGGACCTACTGTTCATCCTTGCCCGGACGGCCAACAAGGACGTCGGCGACGTGCTGTGGGTCCCCGGCGGGGAGCGCTGACCCCGGGTCCGGCTCCCCCGCGTCCGCCGTCCCGTCCGGCCGCTTCTTCGGCCAGACCACGTACGTCAGCGCGATCACGCCATGGAGGCCGGCGGTCCTGAGCGCCACCCACTGGAAGGTCCGCAGGGACGAGGTGTCGCCGTCGCCGACGTACCAGATCGCGGCCTGGAGCAGTGCGCAGGCGACGGCCGCCATCAGGACCGTGCGCAGCCACAGGCCGCCCTCGTGGCGGGCGCGCGCCATGCCGTAGCGGGGCGGCTTCGGCGGGCGCGGGGCACCGGCCAGGCGGTGTGCCGCGTGGCCGTCCAGCCAGCGGATCGTGTAGTGGCCGTAGGCGACGGTGAAGCCGATGTAGAGCGCGGCCAGACCGTGCTCCCAGCCGGGTTCGGCGCCGTTGCGCAGGTCGACCGCGGTGACCACGAACAGCACGAGTTCGAGGACGGGCTCGCCGAGCAGCAGGACGACGCTGAGCCGGCGTCGCTTCAGCAGGTAGCGGACGGCCAGGCCGGCCGCGAGCAGCACCCAGAAGGCCACTTCGCAGACGATGATCAGGGCGACGATCACGGTTGGCTCCTCACCGGGGGTCCGCCGGGGTCTCGGTCATTCCTCCTCCAGGCTCCCGGCGCCGGGCGGCCGGCGCGTCGTCGGCGGTGACGAGCCCGCACTACATCGAAAGATGCAGTCCGGGACCCTTCTCGCGGCGCAGGCGGACGCCGTGCGGGCCGTGTTGGATGGAGCCATGGCCCCGCGACTCCCCCGACCGCACCGCTTCGACGTGTACGTCGCCGCCGGCGGCCTGCTCGGCGGAGTGCTGCTGGCGTGGCTCGGGCTGGGCACCCGCTCGCGGGACTACCCGCTCACCCTTTTCGACGGCCCCTGGCCGGTGCTGGTGCCCCTGTGCGTGACGGCCTGCTGCGAGCTGGCCCGCCGCACCGCGCCGCGCGCCGCCCTGCTGACCGGCACGGCCGCCATCTGCGCGGACCAGGTCACCCAGGGCAGTCTGGCCACGGTCCTGATGTTCACCGACCTGGTGTACGCGGCCGTCCTGTACGGCCCGCCCGCCTCGGCCCGCCGTATCCCCTGGATCACCGGGCTGCTCACGGTGGCCGCGACGCTGGTGCCGTTCGCGGTGTGGCGGGTGCCGGAGGCGCTGCTGATCGGGGTGGTCACCGGGATCGTGGCGTTCGGCCCGGCGGCCACCGGCTGGATCGTCCGCGACCACCGGGACGCCGCCGCGGCCGCCGGGCTGCGCGCCGAACAGACCGCGCTGCTGGCCGAGATGGACCGGGTCCAGGCGGTGACCGCGGAGCGGGCGCGGACCGCGCGGGACCTGCACGACCTGGTCGCGGGCCATCTGTCGGCGATCGCCCTGCACTCCACGGCCGCGCTGTCGATCGACGAGCCGGGCACCTCCAAGGAGGCCCTGACCGTCATCCGGGAGAACAGCGTGGCGGGTCTGGCGGAGATGCGGCGGCTGATCGGCATCCTCCGGGAGGCGGGAGGCGGCGAGCAGGAGCCCACCGCCGCCCCCACCCTGGCCGGCCTCCCCGCACTGATCGACAGCGCCCGCGCGAACGGCCTCGGCGTCGACCTGGAACCGGAGACGGAGGGGGGAGGACCGGCGGCGGCCGGGCCCGGGAAGGTCCCCGCGCCCGTGGAGCTCGCCGCCTACCGGATCGTCCAGGAGTCCCTCACCAACGCCCTCAAGCACGCCCGCCCCGGCCGGGTCACGGTCGCCCTCGTCCGCCGGGACGGTGTCCTCGACGTCCGGGTGACCAGCCCGTACGGCGATCGGGCCGGGCCGAGCGTGCCCGGTTCCGGCGCCGGTCTGACCGGTATGCGGGAGCGGGCCGCACTGCTCGGCGGCACCTTCGCGGCAGGCCCCGACGGGTCACTGTGGACGGTCCACGCCACCCTCCCGCTGAGCCCTCCGCACCACCTGAGTCCCCTGAGCACCCCGAGCCCGCCGAGCGAAGGAGCGAGCGAGTGATCCGTGTACTGGTCGCCGAGGACCAGTCGGCCGTACGGGCCGGGCTTGTCCTCATCCTGCGCAGCGCGCCCGATGTCGAGGTGGTCGGGGAGGCGGCGGACGGGGAGCAGGCGGTGGCGCTGGCCCGGGAGCTGCGGCCGGACCTGGTGCTGATGGATGTGCAGATGCCGCGCCTGGACGGGGTGTCGGCGACCCGGGAGGTGGTCGCGGAGGGCCTCGCGGACGTCCTGGTGCTGACCACCTTCGACCTCGACGAGTACGTGTTCGGGGCGTTGCGGGCGGGGGCCGCCGGGTTCCTGCTGAAGAACACGGAGGCGCGGGACCTGCTGGCGGCGGTGCGGACGGTGGCGCGGGGCGAGGGGATCGTCGCCCCGGCGGTGACCCGGCGGCTGATCGCGGAGTTCGCGGCCGGGCCGGTGCGCGGGCCGAGGGCCGATCCGGCCGTCCTTGACGCGCTGACCCGGCGGGAGCGGGAGGTGCTGGGGTGTCTGGGTGAGGGGTTGTCCAACGCCGAGATCGGGGTACGCCTCGACATGGCCGAGGCCACGGTGAAGACACACGTCAGCCGGTTGCTGGCGAAGCTGGAGCTGCGCAGCCGGGTGCAAGCGGCGGTGCTCGCACAGGAGTTGGGGATCTAGTCCCGTTTCAGCAGAGTGGTCCAGACCTATTGACCGGTGGTCCAGACCTTTCTATTCTCGCGGCACTGTGGGCGCGAAGGCTCAGTCGTGCCCCCCGACTCCCCATAGGAGGCGCAGGATGCGCTTCAGACACAGAGCCGCGGCAGGGTTCGCGACACTGTTGCTCCCCCTGGCCGGCCTGGTCGGCCTCGCGGGCCCCGCCCAGGCCGCGACGACCGCCACCGCCACCTACGCCAAGACCTCGGACTGGGGCACCGGCTTCGGCGGCCAGTGGACCGTCAAGAACACCGGTACCACGTCGATCAGTTCCTGGACCGTCGAATGGGACTACCCCTCCGGGACCTCGGTCACCTCCGCCTGGGACGCGGACGTCACCTCCTCCGGCACCCACTGGACCGCCAAGAACAAGTCCTACAACGGCTCCATCGCCCCCGGCGCCTCGGTCTCCTTCGGCTTCAACGGCGCGGGCTCCGGCTCCCCGAGCAACTGCCTCCTCAACGGCGCCAGTTGCGACGGCGGCACCACCGTCCCCGGTGACGCGGCCCCCTCCGCGCCCGGCACCCCGACCGCGTCCGGCATCACCGACACCTCGGTGAAGCTGAGCTGGTCCGCCGCCACCGACGACAAGGGCGTCAGCAACTACGACGTGCTGCGCGACGGCAGGGTCGTCTCCACGGTGACCACCACGTCGTACACCGACACGGGTCTCACGGCCGGCACCGACTACTCCTACACCGTCCAGGCCCGCGACACCGCGAACCAGACCGGTCCGGTCAGCGGCGCGGTCGCGGTGCACACCACCGGCGGGACGACCACTCCCCCGACCACCGGCTCCAAGGTCAAGCTGGGCTACTTCACCGAGTGGGGCATCTACGGCCGCAACTACCAGGTCAAGAACCTGGTGACGTCCGGCTCCGCGGCGAAGATCACGCACATCAACTACGCCTTCGGCAACGTCACCAACGGGCAGTGCGCCATCGGTGACGCCTACGCCGACTACCAGAAGACGTTCACCGCCGACCAGTCGGTCAGCGGCGTCGCCGACACCTGGGACCAGCCGCTGGCCGGCAACTTCAACCAGCTGCGCGAGTTGAAGGCCAAGTACCCGAACATCAAGATCCTGTGGTCCTTCGGCGGCTGGACCTGGTCCGGCGGCTTCGCCCAGGCCGCGGCCAACCCGACCGCGTTCGCCGACTCCTGCTACAACCTGGTCGAGGACCCGCGCTGGGCCGATGTCTTCGACGGCATCGACATCGACTGGGAGTACCCGAACGCCTGCGGGCTGAGCTGTGACACCAGCGGGGCCGCGGCCTACAAGAACCTGATGGCCGCGCTGCGCGCCAAGTTCGGCTCGAACAACCTGGTCACCGCGGCCACCACCGCGGACGGCACCTCCGGCGGCAAGATCGACGCCGCGGACTACGCGGGCGCGGCCCAGTACGTCGACTGGTACAACGTGATGTCGTACGACTTCTTCGGCGCCTTCGACGCGGACGGCCCGACCGCCCCGCACTCCCCGCTCACCACGTACACCGGCATCCCGACGCCCGGCTTCACCACGGCCGACGCGATCGCCAAGTTCAAGTCGAAGGGCGTGCCCGCGAGCAAGCTGCTGATCGGCATCGGCTTCTACGGCCGCGGCTGGACGGGCGTGACGCAGGACGCGCCCGGTGGCACGGCCACCGGTCCGGCGCCGGGCACCTACGAGCAGGGCATCGAGGACTACAAGGTGCTCAAGACCTCCTGCCCGGCCACCGGCACCGTCGCCGGCACCGCGTACGCGCACTGCGGCAGCAACTGGTGGTCCTACGACACTCCCTCGACGATCGCCGGGAAGATGAGCTGGGCCAAGACCCAGGGTCTCGGCGGCGCGTTCTTCTGGGAGTTCAGCGGTGACACCAGCAACGGCGAGCTGGTGAGCGCCATCAACTCGAACCTGTAGTAAGGCGGGACCCACCCAGCGGGTGAATGTGGCTAGGCCACATTCACCCGCTGTCCGGGCGGGGCTGCTTCCAGCCACGCGAGGAACCCGGTCAGCGCGTCGTCGCTCATGGCGAGTTCGAGGCGGGTACCCCGATGGACACAGGTGAGGATCACGGCGTCGGAGAGCAGGGCCAGTTCCTCCTCGCCCTCCGGGAGGCGGCGGCCGGCCACCTCGATCCGGTCGCGTTCCAGGACCCGGCGGGGTCGGTAGGCGTAGGAGAAGACCCGGTACCACTCGACGCTGTCGCCGTTGTAGCGGGCCACGCCGTAGCTCCAGCCCTTGCCGCTGGTGTCCGGTTTCTCGGGGACGTCCCAGCGCAGCGAACAGTCGAAGGTGCCGCCGGAGCGCTGGATCAGTCTGCGCCGCAGTCCGAACAGGAAGAGTCCCACCACCACGAGCGCGACCACGATTCCGCACACAGTCAGAGCGAGGACCATCGGCACCGACCTCCTCGTCTCCTAGGTAATGGAACGTAAAAAGACCCAGATCTACCTCAGCCGCGGCTGGGACCGGATGGCTCCGATCCCAGCCGCGGCTGAGTTACGTCAACGCATACGCGCAGTGTGTCAGCGCGACGTCGCCGCCCGCAGACGAACGTCGGCGCGTCGCTCGGCGGTGGCGTCGCCCTCCGCCTTCGCGCGCTCCAGCTCCCGCTCCGCGCGCTGGACGTCGATCTCGTCCGAGAGCTCGGCGATCTCGGCCAGCAGCGACAGCTTGTTGTCCGCGAACGAGATGAAACCGCCGTGCACCGCGGCGACGACCGTCCCACCTTCACTCGTACGGATGGTCACCGGGCCCGACTCCAGCACACCGAGCAGCGGCTGGTGACCGGGCATGACGCCGATGTCGCCGGACGTGGTGCGCGCGACGACCAGGGTGGCCTCGCCGGACCAGACCTGGCGGTCTGCGGCGACCAGCTCGACATGCAGCTCAGCAGCCAAAGGTGGCTCCTCGGGTCACCACCCGGTGCGATCACCGGGTGTTGGATACAAGTCTAATGGGCGTGAGTGAGGGGGCGGGACGCGCCCGCCCCCTCACACGAACTCAGGCGAGTTCAGGAGACGCCCAGCTCCTTGGCGTTGGCCTTGAGGTCCTCGATGCCACCGCACAGGAAGAACGCCTGCTCCGGGAAGTGGTCGTACTCGCCGTCGATGATCGCGTTGAACGCCACGATCGACTCGTCCAGCGGCACGTCCGACCCGTCGACGCCGGTGAACTGCTTGGCGACGTGGGTGTTCTGGGACAGGAAGCGCTCCACGCGACGGGCCCGGTGGACGACGAGCTTGTCCTCCTCGCCGAGCTCGTCGATACCGAGGATCGCGATGATGTCCTGGAGGTCCTTGTACTTCTGCAGGACCGTCTTGACGCGCATCGCGGTGTTGTAGTGGTCCGCCGCGATGTAGCGCGGGTCCAGGATCCGGGACGTGGAGTCCAGCGGGTCCACGGCCGGGTAGATGCCCTTCTCGGAGATCGGACGGGACAGAACCGTCGTCGCGTCGAGGTGGGCGAAGGTGGTGGCCGGGGCCGGGTCGGTCAGGTCGTCCGCGGGGACGTAGATCGCCTGCATCGAGGTGATCGAGTGACCGCGGGTCGAGGTGATGCGCTCCTGGAGGAGACCCATCTCGTCGGCCAGGTTCGGCTGGTAGCCCACCGCGGAGGGCATGCGGCCGAGCAGGGTCGAGACCTCGGAACCGGCCTGCGTGAAGCGGAAGATGTTGTCGATGAAGAACAGCACGTCCTGCTTCTGCACATCGCGGAAGTACTCCGCCATGGTCAGACCCGCGAGGGCCACGCGCAGACGGGTGCCCGGGGGCTCGTCCATCTGGCCGAAGACAAGGGCGGTCTTGTCGATGACGCCCGAGTCCGCCATCTCCTCGATGAGGTCGTTGCCCTCACGCGTGCGCTCGCCGACACCGGCGAACACGGAGACACCGTCGTGGTTGTTGGCGACGCGGTAGATCATCTCCTGGATGAGCACCGTCTTGCCGACGCCGGCACCGCCGAACAGACCGATCTTGCCGCCCTTGACGTACGGGGTCAGCAGGTCGATGACCTTGACGCCGGTCTCGAACATCTCGGTCTTCGACTCGAGCTCGTCGAAGTTCGGGGCCTTGCGGTGGATGGACCAGCGCTCGCCCTCGTACTGCTCGTCGACGTTCAGCACCTCACCGAGGGTGTTGAACACCTTGCCCTTGGTGAAGTCGCCGACCGGGACGGTGATGCCGTCGCCGGTGTCGGTGACCGGGGCCTGGCGGACCAGACCGTCGGTGGGCTGCATCGAGATCGTGCGGACCAGGCCGTCACCCAGGTGCTGGGCGACCTCCAGGGTCAGGATCTTCTTCTCGCCGGCGTTGGCCGGGTCGGCCACCTCGACGTGCAGCGCGTTGTAGATCTCCGGCATCGCGTCGACGGGGAACTCCACGTCGACGACCGGGCCGATGACCCGGGCGACGCGGCCCGTGGCCGTCGCGGTCTCAACAGTGGTGGTCATTAGCGGTCACTCCCCGCGGTCGCGTCGGCCAGGGCGCTGGCGCCACCGACGATCTCGCTGATTTCCTGGGTGATTTCGGCCTGGCGGGCCGCGTTGGCAAGCCGGGAGAGCGTGTTGATCAGCTCGCCCGCGTTGTCGGTCGCCGACTTCATCGCGCGCCGCGTGGCGGCGTGCTTCGAAGCGGCCGACTGGAGAAGCGCGTTGTAGATACGGCTCTCCACATAGCGCGGCAGAAGGGCGTCGAGGACGTCCTCCGCCGAGGGCTCGAAGTCGTACAGCGGGAGGATCTCGCCCGGGGGCCTCTCCTCCGCGACCTCTTCGAGGCGCAGCGGCAGCAGCCGGGCGTCGAGCGCCGACTGCGTCATCATCGACACGAACTCGGTGTAGACGATGTGGAGCTCGTCCACGCCGCCGTCCGCCGTCTCCGTCTCGATGGCCTCGATCAGAGGCGCCGCGACCTTCTTGGCGTCCGCGTACGTGGGCTCGTCGGTGAAGCCCGACCACGATTCCACGACCTTGCGCTCGCGGAAGGTGTAGTGGGCCAGACCACGGCGGCCGACGATGTACGTGTCGACCTCCTTGCCCTCCGCCTCAAGACGCGCCGTCAACTGCTCGGCGGCCTTGATGGCGTTGGAGTTGAAGGCACCGGCCAGACCGCGGTCGCTCGTGAGGAGCAGGACCGCGGCACGGGCCGGGTTCTCCGCCTCCGTGGTGAGCGGGTGCTTGGTGTTCGAACCCGTACCGACCGCCGTGACCGCGCGGGTGAGCTCGGTCGCGTACGGCGCGGAGGCCCGCACCTTGCGATGCGCCTTGACCACGCGCGAGGCGGCGATCATCTCCATCGCCTTGGTGATCTTCTTGGTCGCGGTGACGGATCGGATGCGACGCTTGTAGACCCGGAGCTGGGCTCCCATGAGTCAGGTCCCTTCCTTACGTCACTTGGCCGCGGCCGGGGCGTCCTCGCCGAGAAGCTTGCCGTCCGAGGTCTCGAACTGCTTCTTGAACTCGGCGATCGCGTCGGCAACAGCGGTGAGGGTGTCGTCCGACATCTTGCCGCCCTCCTTGATGGAGGTCATGAGGCCCTGCTCCTTGCGGTGCAGGTGCTCAAGGAGCTCCTTCTCGAAGCGGCGGATGTCGGAGACCGGGACGTCGTCCATCCTGCCGGTGGTGCCGGCCCACACGGAGACGACCTGGTCCTCGGTCGGCATCGGCTGGTACTGAGCCTGCTTGAGCAGCTCGACCAGTCGGGAACCACGCTCCAGCTGCGACTTCGACGCGGCGTCCAGGTCGGAACCGAAGGCGGCGAACGCCTCCAGCTCACGGTACTGGGCGAGGTCCAGACGCAGACGGCCGGAGACCTGCTTCATCGCCTTGTGCTGCGCGGAACCACCGACTCGGGAGACGGAGATACCGACGTTCAGCGCGGGGCGCTGACCGGCGTTGAACAGGTCCGACTCCAGGAAGCACTGGCCGTCGGTGATGGAGATGACGTTGGTCGGGATGAACGCCGAGACGTCGTTGGCCTTGGTCTCGACGATCGGCAGACCGGTCATCGAACCGGCACCCATCTCGTCGGACAGCTTGGCGCAGCGCTCCAGCAGACGGGAGTGCAGGTAGAAGACGTCACCCGGGTAGGCCTCACGGCCCGGCGGGCGGCGCAGCAGCAGCGACACGGCGCGGTAGGCGTCGGCCTGCTTCGAGAGGTCGTCGAAGATGATGAGGACGTGCTTGCCGTCGTACATCCAGTGCTGGCCGATGGCCGAACCGGTGTACGGCGCCAGGTACTTGAAGCCGGCCGGGTCGGACGCCGGGGCGGCGACGATGGTCGTGTACTCCAGCGCGCCGGCCTCTTCGAGGGCGCCACGCACGGAGGCGATGGTCGAGCCCTTCTGGCCGATGGCGACGTAGACGCAGCGGACCTGCTTCTTCGGGTCGCCCGAGCGCCAGTTGTCACGCTGGTTGATGATCGTGTCGACGGCGAGTGCGGTCTTGCCGGTCTGGCGGTCACCGATGATCAGCTGGCGCTGGCCGCGGCCGACCGGGGTCATCGCGTCGACGGCCTTGTAGCCGGTCTCCATCGGCTCGTGCACCGACTTACGGGCCATGACGCCCGGAGCCTGCAGCTCCAGGGCGCGGCGGCCGGACGTCTCGATCTCGCCGAGGCCGTCGATCGGGTTGCCGAGCGGGTCGACGACGCGGCCGAGGTAGCCCTCGCCCACCGCGACGGAGAGGACCTCACCGGTGCGCTGCACCGGCTGACCCTCCTCGATGCCGCTGAACTCACCGAGGACGATGGCGCCGATCTCGCGCTCTTCCAGGTTGAGCGCGAGGCCGAGGGTGCCGTCCTCGAACTTCAGCAGTTCGTTGGCCATGGCCGAGGGCAGGCCCTCGACCTTCGCGATGCCGTCGCCGGCAAGGGTGACCGTACCGATCTCCTCGCGCGAGGCCGCGTCCGGCTTGTACGACTGGACGAAGTTCTCCAGCGCGTCCCGGATCTCCTCCGGCCGGATCGTGAGCTCCGCCATCTGGGTTCCCTGCTCTCCTTGTTGGGCCCGAAGTTTCACTTGGGGGGTCTGGGGGCGACCCCCAGGATTCTTCATGTACGGCCCAACCCGGGCCGTCGTAAGTTCGTACTGCTTGTTCTCGACTACCGAGGTGCTAGCTCGCCATGCGGCGGGCCGCGTCCTCCAGCCGGTCCGCGATGGAACCGTTGATGACCTCGTCACCGACCTGCACCCGGATCCCGCCGACGACCTCGGGGTCGACGTCGAGGTTGAGGTGCATCGTGCGGCCGTAGAGCTTCGCGAGGGCGGCGCCCAGGCGCCGCTTCTGCGGGTCGCTCAGCGGAACCGCCGAGGTGACGATGGCGACGACGCGGCTGCGGCGCTCCGCGGCGAGCTTGGAGAGGGCGTCGAGGCCCGCTTCCAGGCTACGTCCCCGCGGCGCGGTCACAAGGCGCGTGACCAGACGCTCGGTGACCTGCTTGGCACGGCCGCCGAGCAGCCGGTGCAGCAGTTCGGTCTTGGCCGCGGTGGTGGCCTTGCGGTCGGTGAGCGCGGCGCGCAGCTCGGTGCTGGAGGAGACGATCCGGCCGAAGCGGAACAGCTCGTCCTCGACGTCGTCCAGCGTGCCCGACTTCTCCGCGGCCGTGAGGTCGGCGGTGTTCGCCAGCTCCTCCAGCGCGTCCACCAGGTCGCGGGGCTGCGACCAGCGGGACCGGACCAGGCCGGACACCACGTCGACGGTGGACTCGCCGACCTGGCCGCCGATCAGGCGCCGGACCAGCTCGGCCTTGGCCTCGCCGGACTGCGCCGGGTCGGTGAGGACCCGGCGCAGGCCGCCCTCGCGGTCGAGCAGCGTGGTGACGGCCGCCAGCTCGTCCGCGAGCCGCGTCGCGTCCACGGACGTCGTGTCCGTCAGCGCGTCGAGACGCGTCCGTGCGGCTGCCAGTGCGTCGCGGCTCGCTCCGTTCATCGGGCCGCCTCGGCCTTCTCCTCAAGCTCGTCGAGGAAGCGGTCGATCACGCGGCTCTGCCGGGCGTGGTCCTCCAGGGACTCGCCGACGAGCTTGCCGGCCAGGTCGGTGGCCAGCTGGCCGACGTCCTGACGCAGCGACTGCGCGGCGGACTTGCGGTCGGCCTCGATCTGGGCGTGACCGGCGGCGACGATCTCCTCACGCTGCCGCTGGCCCTCGGCGCGCATGTCGGCGATGAGGGTGGCGCCCTGCTCCTGAGCCTCCTGGCGCAGGCGCGCGGCCTCGTGCCGAGCCTCGGCCAGCTGCGCCTTGTACTGCTCAAGGACGCTCTGGGCCTCGGTCTGCGCGGCCTCGGCCTTCTCGATACCGCCCTCGATCGCCTCGCGGCGCTGCTCCAGAACCTTGTTGATGTTCGGAAGGAGCTTCTTGGCGAGGAAGCCGAAGACGATGACGAAGGCGATGAGGCCGATGACGAGCTCTGGGATCGGCGGGATGAGGGGGTTCTCGGCCTCCTCCGCCGCCAGCTGAACCAGGGGGCTCATATCAGTGCCTTTCGTCTGAACGTGCGCTGCGGTCGGGTCAGGAGGCCGGGTAGACGAACGGCATGACCAGACCGATCAGGGCGAGCGCCTCACAGAAGGCGAAGCCGAGGATCTGGTTGGCGCGGATCAGGCCGGCCGCCTCGGGCTGGCGGGCGAGGGCCTGGGTGCCGTTACCGAAGATGATGCCGACGCCGACGCCCGGGCCGATCGCGGCGAGGCCGTAACCGATGGAGCCGAGGTTGCCCTTGATCTGGACAGCGGCCAGGGTCTCGTGCAGAACGGACATGCCGGTTCTTCCTTCTCTTTCAATGACCGGTGGGGGTTGGCCACCGGATGCCTGGGGTGGGTGGTCGGGTTGGCGCTCAGTGGGACTCGGCGAGCGCGCCCTGGATGAAGCTGCAGGTCAGCAGTACGAAGACGTATGCCTGGACAGCCTGGATGAAGAGCTCGAAGGCGGTCATCACGAGGACCATCACGAACGAGACACCGGAGTAGGCGATGCCGACGCCGTTGAGCATGTACCAGCTGGCAACGGTGAAGAGCAGCAGCAGGGTGTGGCCGGCGAACATGTTCGCGAAGAGCCGGACGGCGTGAGTGAAGGGCCGCACGAGCAGGTTCGAGAAGAGCTCGATCGTCATCGACAGCGGGAGGACCGCGCCGAGCGACTTGTCGTAGCCGGTGAAGTTCTTGAAGGCCCCGACGAAACCGTGCCGCTTGAAGGTCAGCGAGACCCACAGGATGTAGACGATCGCGGCCAGGGCGGCGGGGTACGAGATGATCGCGGTCACCGGGAACTGGGCGATCGGGATGATCGACCAGATGTTCATCATCCAGATGAAGAAGAAGAGCGAGACGACGAGCGGGACGTACTTCTCGCCTTCCTTCTTGCCGATGGTCTCGTAGACGACACCGCGGCGGACGAAGTCGTATCCGGCCTCGGCCACCATCTGGAGCTTGCCCGGGACGACCTTCGGCCTGGCGAAGGCGGCCCAGAAGAAGCCGACGACGATGATCGACCCGAGCAGCGCCAGCAGCATCGTCTTGTTGAAGTACACGGTGCTGTCCGCGTCGCCCCAAAGCGGCTTGAACAGGAACGAGTGCAGGCCCGGAGCGACCGTGTCGAAACCGCACCCGTCGTTTCCGAACAGGTGACAGCTCGTGTCGAAAGCGAGCGTCTGCATCGGGTCAGCACTCACCGCGGGCTCCTTCAGCGTGGCGCATAGGTACGGCAACCTCGTTGTGTCGGCGCGGCGCATGGCCGCGGTTCGGCACGGGACTGGTGTTACGGATGTGGGGGCGGCTGGGGGGCATCTCGCCTCGCGATTGAGCAGGCGTCAGCTCAGATGCCCGCGCCCGCGATGCCGCAGTTGGCACCGGACGATAGCAGCATCTCTCGTGAGCCTTTATCCCGGGCCTACCTCTCACGACGAGTGCCCGGCCTTCTCGGACTTCTCGGACTTCTCCGGCTCGACATAGAGGATCTTGGCCTTCATGTGGGCGCGGGTCTGTGCGGCGATCCACGCGAGCGTGGCGATCACCAGCACGAAGGCGAAGGCTCGGGGATTGAACAGCGTCGTGTTCTTGAACGCGGCCATGAAGACGACCATCAGCAGAAGCTGGGCCGCGTAGAGCATCAGGCCCATCATCTGGAAGAGCTGCGGCATGGATTTGGCCGTGCGCTGCAGAACGTAGAGACCGATCCCCATGAAGAGGATCACGAGCACCGTCGCGACGACGGCTCCGATCGCCCCCTTGCCGCCCGCGACGACCGCGCTGACGACGGCAGCGAGCACGCCGACGGCGGCCGTGGGTACGGCGGCCTGGGCCAGGTTCCGGGCGTCATTGGACGGCATGGCGGCAACTCCGCTTTCACAGGGGGCAGGTGTCGTCATGGACGAGCGTAGTCCCGGTCGGAGGGTCGAAGACCTCACGCTGACGGGCCGACGCAGTCGGGTCCGTCGACTCTGTCCCGGGTTCTCGTGAACCGTATCACAAACTATTTGATGAGGTCTTTACCTGGTAGGTGTGCTCGCTGTCACACATGAGAGTGAACATGCGCGTCTGAGCGAAAACCGAGCCGTTGTGTCTGGTATTAGGGGTCTTTGCTCCCCCACGACTTGGCAATGCTCTAGTCAGATTCTTACCTTGCGAGGGTTGGCGCGGGGTCAGCGCGAGGTTTCGGAGGTGTGCCGGTCCAGGATGCGCGACCGGGGGCCGATGGCCGTCGCACCGTTGACCCGGGCCACTCCGGCGGTCACCGCGGGACGGTGCCCGTCACACGGTTCCTCGGCCTTCTCCGGCGCACCGGGGACGGCCGCCTGGGCAGCCTCGGCAGCAGTCGCGGCCGCCGGCTCGGCGGCCTCCGGAGCGGGCCCGCGGCGCCGGTAGCGCGGCGGCACGAACCGCTGGCCCCACACCGGCACGCGCGGGGTGAACCGCGGCAGCAGAAGCAGCCCCAGGCCGATCGCGCTGAGGAAGACCACGCCGAGCACGATCCACATGGACGCGGAGTTCACCGAGTACGCCAGCGCCCCGAAGCCGATCAGCGCCGACCAGAAGTACATGATCAGCACGGCCCTGCTGTGCGAGTGGCCGATCTCCAGGAGCCGGTGGTGCAGGTGCCCGCGGTCGGCGGCGAACGGCGACTGGCCGCGCCAGGTGCGCCGCACGATCGCCAGCACCAGGTCGGCGGCCGGCACCGCGATGATGGTCAGCGGCAGCAGCAGCGGGATGTAGACCGGAACCATCTGGTGCACGGCGTTGCGCTCGGACCCGGCGAACAGGTTCATCACGTCCGGGTCGAGCTGGCCTGTGATCGAGATCGCACCGGCGGCCAGCACCAGGCCGATCAGCATCGAGCCGGAGTCGCCCATGAAGATCCGCGCCGGATGGATGTTGTGCGGCAGGAAACCCAGGCACATGCCCATCAGGATCGCCGAGAACAGCGTGGCCGGGGCGGCGGCCTCGATGCCGTAGGAGTACCAGATCCGGTACGCGTACATGAAGAACGCCGCGGCCGCGATGCACACCATGCCGGAGGCCAGGCCGTCCAGGCCGTCGACGAAGTTGACCGCGTTGATGGTGATGACCACCAGGGCCACCGTCAGCAGGGTGCCCTGCCACGGGGTCAGGGCGACCGTGCCGACGCCCGGGATGGGCAGCCACAGGATCGTCAGACCCTGCATGACCATGACGCCCGCGGCGATCATCTGACCGCCCAGCTTGATCAGGGCGTCGATCTCGAACTTGTCGTCGAGCACACCGATCAGCCAGATCAGCGCGGCGCCGGAGAGCAGCGCCCTCGGCTCGTTCGACTTCTCGAAGACCTCGTTGAGGTTGGTCAGGTGGTCGGCGACCAGCAGACCCGCGCACAGCCCGAAGAACATCGCGATCCCGCCGAGCCGCGGAGTGGGCTCCCGGTGCACGTCACGGGCCCGGATCTCCGGCATGGCCCCGGCCACGATCGCGAACTTCCGCACCGGCCCTGTCAGCAGATACGTCACCGCGGCCGTGATGCAGAGCGTCAGCAGGTATTCACGCACAGGCTTCCCCACAGGTCTCGCTGGCCATCACAGCCCCACACCCTAGCGACGGTCGCATATGTATGGGGACTTCCGGGTAGCGACGATGGTTGCACGTGTGGCTGTGAGGTGGGCGTACAACGGCTCTACGACGCTGCGCCTACCCCGTCTCCACCGGGATACGGCGGAAATCTACCGGTGAGCTCGCGCACCTCGTCACGCACCCTCCCCGGGTCCGTCCCACCGCGCAGCACCTCCCCCAGCAGATCCGCGATCCGGGTCATCTCCCCCGCCTCCATGCCCTGTGTGGTCACGGCGGCGGTGCCCAGCCGCAGGCCGCGCGCATCCCCGTGCGGCAGGGCGCAGCTGTCCAGGACGATCCCGGCGGCGACGAGCCGGCCCCGGGCGGTACGCCCGTCGACGCCGAGGGGTGCGGGGTCGACGGTGATCAGATGGGTGTCCGTGCCCCCCGTCGTGACCACCAGCCCCTGGTCCGCAAGGGCGGCCGCGAGAACCCTCGCATTGGCGACCACCTGATGGGCGTACACGGTGAACGCCGGTGTTGCCGCCTCCCCGAACGCGACCGCCTTGGCGGCGATGGTGTGCATCTGCGCGCCGCCCTGTGTGAAAGGGAACACAGCCCGGTCGAGGCGCTCGGCCAGGCCGGGCGAACCGCACAGGAGCATCCCGCCGCGCGGCCCGCGCAGCACCTTGTGTGTGGTCGCGCACACCACATCGGCGTACGGCACCGGGTTCGGCGCCGCGCCCCCGGCCACCAGCCCGATGGGATGGGCGGCGTCGGCGATCAGATACGCGCCCACCTCGTCGGCGACCGCGCGGAAGAAGGCGTAGTCGATGTGCCGGGGATAGGCGATGGACCCGCACACGATCGCCTTGGGCCGGTGGGACCGGGCCAGCGCCCGCACCTGGTCGTAGTCGATGAGCCCGCTCTCCGCGTCCACCCCGTACCCGACGAAGTCGAACCAGCGGCCGGAGAAGTTGGCCGGCGAGCCGTGCGTGAGATGACCGCCGTAGGGCAGCCCGAGGGCGAGCACGGTGTCGCCGGGGCGCAGCAGGGCCGCGTAGGCGGCCAGGACGGCGGACGACCCGGAATGGGACTGCACATTGGCGTGCGCGGCGCCGAACAGGGCCTTGGCACGGTCCACGGCGAGCCGCTCGGCGACGTCCACGATCTCGCAGCCGCCGTGGTGCCGGGCGCCCGGATACCCCTCGGCGTACTTGTTGGCGAGCGGCGAGCCGAGGGCGGCCAGCACGGCCGGGGAGGAGAAGTTCTCGGCGGCGATCAGCTGCAACGACGTCGACTGCCGGGCCAGCTCCCCCAGCAGGATCTCCGCCAGCTCCGGATCCTGCCGGCGCAGCAGATCGGCCTCGACGAGGGTAGGGCTGACCGGCATGACGGGCTCCGGGCGGTCGACGGTGACGTACGTCCAATGTAGGCCCGGGGTGGGTGGGGTGCGCGGTGTGTACGGCGCCTCGGGCTACATCCGCGCCGGGACGCCCGTCAGCGCCGTGACCACGGGGTCCAGGGCCTCGTGTATCTCGTCGCCGATGGAACGGAAGAACGGCAGCGGGGCGCCGTACGGGTCGTAGACCTCGTCCGCCTCCGCCGTGGGGGCCAGCAGCCATCCGCGCAGCGCGGCCGCCGCACGGACCAGCGCACGGGCACGGATGACCACGCCCTCGTGCAGCGGGGGCAGGGTCGCCGGGTCGATCGCGCGGACCAGGCGGGTGAACTCCTTCAGCGTGAAGGTGCGCAGGCCCGCCGAGTGGCCCATGGAGATGACCTGGGCGCGGTGGTCACGGGTGGCGGTCAGCACCAGGTCGGCGCGGATGACGTGCTCGTCGAGCAGCTCGCGCCCCACGAACCCGGTCGCGTCCGCGCCGAAGTCGGCCAGGACCGCCTCCGCGTTGGCCTCCATGGGCGCGCCCTCATGGCCCCAGGTGCCCGCGCTCTCCACGATCAGCCCGCCGCCCAGAAAGGTGCCGAGCCGGTCCGTCACGAGATGGCGGGTCAGCCGCTCGGTGATCGGCGAGCGGCACACGTTGCCGGTGCTGACGTGGAGGATGCGGAAGCTGTCGCGCGGAAGCCCCACGAACGTGGTCGTGATCTCCGATGCGCGCTCCCCGTTGCCTATGCCACGCCCCGCGTCAGGGGCTGTCAATTCGCCACCTCGAGGTCGGGTACGACCTTGCGCAGCTCCTCTGCCGAGATCGCGCCCGCGCGCAGCAGCAGCGGCACCTCACGGCTGACGTCGACGATCGACGAGGGGACGTTGCCCGGGGTCGGACCGCCGTCGAGGTAGACGGAGACGGAGTCGCCGAGCATCTCCTGCGCGGCGTCACAGGTCTCCGGGGACGGGTGGCCGGTGAGGTTGGCGGAGGAGACGGCCATCGGGCCGACCTCGGTGAGCAGTTCGATGGCGACCGGGTGCAGGGGCATGCGCACGGCGACCGTGCCCCGGGTGTCGCCGAGGTCCCACTGGAGGGACGGCTGATGCCTGGCGACCAGGGTGAGGGCGCCCGGCCAGAACGCGTCGACCAGCTCCCAGGCCAGCTCGGAGAAGTCGGTGACGAGCCCGTGCAGCGTGTTCGGGGACCCGATCAGCACCGGCGTGGGCATGTTGCGGCCCCGGCCCTTGGCGTCGAGCAGGTCGGAGACCGCCTCCGCGGTGAACGCGTCGGCGCCGATGCCGTACACCGTGTCCGTGGGCAGCACCACCAGTTCGCCCCGGCGGACGGCGGACGCGGCTTCGCGCAGACCCGTCGCGCGGTCGGTCGCGTCGTTGGTGTCGTATCGCCGTGCCATGTCTAGCGGGCCTCCTCGTACACGAAGTACACGTACGTCCGGGACTCCCGGGAGTCCCGGGGATCAGTCTGGGGGGTGCTCACGGCAGCGCCTTGCGGGCGGTCGCGAAGCGGGGGCGGTTGTTGAGGTCCGGGTGGTCGGCCGCGTCGGCCCAGCCCCGCTCCTCGGTGAAGATCCACGGCACCTGGCCGCCCTGGGTGTCGGCGTGCTCGATGACGACGACACCGCCGGGGCGCAGCAGCCGGTGCGCGGTGCGTTCGATGCCCCGGATGAGGTCGAGGCCGTCCTCACCGGAGAACAGGGCCAGCTCCGGGTCGTAGTCGCGCGCCTCGGG
The DNA here is from genome assembly GCF_042716195.1 of Streptomyces sp. NPDC058683. Classification (NCBI taxonomy): domain Bacteria; kingdom Bacillati; phylum Actinomycetota; class Actinomycetes; order Kitasatosporales; family Streptomycetaceae; genus Streptomyces; species Streptomyces sp. NPDC058683. Next base: position 27,125 of record NZ_JBHXSK010000068.1, on the reverse strand, counting down.
GGCGACGTACTCCCACTCGGTGAGCGGGATGTACGGCGGGTTGGAGATCACCAGGTCGACATGGCCGTCGAGGTCGTGGAAGGCGTCCAGAGCGTCTCCCTGGCGCAGGTCGACCCGGGAGCCCGCCACGTTCTTGCGGGTCCACTGGAGCGCCTCCTCAGACAGCTCCACGGCGTGCACGCGCGAGCGCGGGACCTCCTGGGCGAGGGCGAGCGCGATGGCGCCGGAGCCGGTGCACAGGTCGACGATGCACGGCTCGACCACGTCCATGGCGCGTACGGCGTCTATGGCCCAGCCGACGACGGACTCGGTCTCCGGGCGCGGTACGAAGACGCCCGGACCCACCTGGAGTTCGAGGTAGCGGAAGTAGGCCCGCCCGGTGATGTGCTGGAGCGGCTCGCGCTGCTCCCGCCGGGCGATGACCTCCCAGTAGCGGGCGTCGAAGTCGGAGTCCTTGACGGAGTGCAGCGCGCCCCGCTTCACGCCGTGCACGAACGCGGCGAGCTCCTCCGCGTCGTTGCGCGGCGAGGGCACGCCGGCGTCGGCCAGCCGCTGGGTGGCCTGGGCCACCTCGGCGAGCAGCAGGTTCACGCTGGTCCTCCGTGTCGTACTCAGTCGTGCATGCCTTACGCGGCCGCGAGCTTCGCGGCCGAGTCCGCGTCGACGCAGGCCTGGATCACCGCGTCGAGTTCGCCGTCCAGGACCTGGTCCAAGTTGTACGCCTTGAAGCCGACTCGGTGGTCCGAGATGCGATTCTCCGGGAAGTTGTACGTGCGGATCTTCTCGGAGCGGTCGACGGTGCGGACCTGGCTGCGGCGGGCGTCGGCGGCTTCCTTCTCCGCCTCCTCCTGCGCCGCGGCGAGCAGCCTGGAGCGCAGGATACGCATCGCCTGCTCCTTGTTCTGCAGCTGGCTCTTCTCGTTCTGGCAGGAGGCGACCACTCCGGTGGGAATGTGCGTGATGCGCACCGCGGAGTCGGTCGTGTTGACGGACTGCCCGCCGGGTCCCGAGGAGCGGTAGACGTCGATGCGGAGGTCGTTGGGGTTGATCTCGACGTCGACCTCCTCGGCCTCGGGGGTGACGAGAACGCCCGCGGCCGAGGTGTGGATACGGCCCTGCGACTCGGTCGCCGGCACGCGCTGCACGCGGTGCACGCCGCCCTCGTACTTCAGCCGGGCCCAGACGCCCTGCCCGGGCTCGGTGGCACCCTGGCCGCCCTTGGTCTTCACGGCGACCTGGACGTCCTTGTAGCCGCCCAGCTCGGACTCGGTGGCGTCGATGATCTCGGTCTTCCAGCCGACCCGCTCGGCGTACCGCAGGTACATGCGCAGCAGGTCACCGGCGAACAGGGCCGACTCGTCGCCGCCCGCGCCCGCCTTGACCTCCAGGATGACGTCCTTGTCGTCGTTGGGGTCACGCGGGACCAGCAGCAGGCGCAGCTTCTCGGTGAGCTCGTCGCGCTGCTTGTCCAGCTCCTTGACCTCGGCGGCGAAGTCGGGGTCGTCGGCGGCCAGTTCACGCGCGGTCTCGATGTCGTCGCCGGTCTGCTTCCAGGAGCGGTACGTGCCGACGATCGGGGTGAGTTCGGCGTAGCGCTTGTTCAGCTTGCGCGCGTTGGCCTGGTCGGCGTGGACCGACGGGTCGGCGAGCTTCTTCTCCAGGTCGGCGTGCTCGACGACGAGTTCCTCGACGGCCTCGAACATTTTTGGGCTCCTGATACTGCGTACGGAAGGGAAGGCGGGCGACCAAAAACGCCGGTCCCGGGCGCGCCCCGTAGGGACACGGCCGTGGACCGGCGAAGTGGGGCTCGCTACTTCTTGGAGCCGGCGGCAGCCTTGCCGAAGCGGGCCTCGAAGCGGGCCACACGGCCACCGGTGTCGAGGATCTTCTGCTTGCCCGTGTAGAACGGGTGGCACTCGGAGCAGACCTCAGCCCGGATGGTGCCGGACTGGATGGTGCTACGGGTGGTGAACGACGCGCCACAGGTGCAGCTGACCTGCGTCTCGACGTACTCGGGGTGGATCTCGCGCTTCAAGGTGTCTCCTAGATTTCGGGAGGGCACCGGGTCGCTGCCGCGGGCTGCGGGGCGTGAACCGGGGCCGACGTACCAGTCTGCCAGGGCTGGCCGCATACCCCAAAACCGGGGGCACTGGTGATCTATTCCCCTTCGGGCGAGTGGGGGCTGGTCTCGCAGTTCCCCGCGCCCCTCAATGCGGGTCCGCCGGTCCCACCTGTCTTCAGGGGCGCGGGGAACTGCGCGACAGGCCACGACGGCGCCGCACCCTCACGACGACGTCACGACCCCCTTGGCCTGCCCCGTCGCCGTGCCCTTCGTGGCGCTCGCCGGGATCGGCCTGTCGTTCTTCAGGGCCGTCCAGACCAGCTTCGCCTTCGCCTCGGCCACGATCACCCGGTTCGGGTTCGCCGGGTCGTACTCGACCGGCATGGTGACCATGCGCATGTTCTTGGAGCCGATGGACTTCAGGCCGTTCGCGAAGTCGACCAGGGAGTTCACCGAGCCCAGGTCGGAGTCGGTGGTGACCGTCGTCGTCGCGGTGTCGGCCAGGTCGTACAGCTTCTTGGGGCTGGTGAAGACGCCCACCTGCTTGACCTGGTTGATCAGAGCCTTGACGAACGCCTGCTGGAGCTGGATGCGGCCCAGGTCGGAGCCGTCGCCGACGCCGTGCCGAGTGCGGACCAGGCCGAGCGCCTGCTCGCCGTCGAGCTTGTGCTCGCCGGCCTTGAGGTCGAGGTGGCTCTGCGGGTCGTCGATGCTCTTGGTCGTGGTGACCGTGACCCCGCCCAGCTCGTCGACGAGCTTCTGGAAGCCCGAGAAGTCGACCTCCAGGTAGTGGTCCATGCGGATGCCGGTGACCGACTCGACGGTCTTGACCGCGCAGGTCGCGCCGCCCGTGGAGTACGCGGAGTTGAACATCACGTCGGTGGCCGCGTCGTGCGTGACACCGTTCGCGTCCGTGCAGGACGGGCGGTCGATCAGGGTGTCCCGGGGGACGGAGACCACGCCGGCCCGCTTGTGGCCCTGGTAGACGTGGACGATCATCGCCGTGTCGGATCGGGCGCTGCCGTCGTCCGCGCCGCCGCCGAGCTTCTTGTTGGCCCCGGAGCGCGTGTCCGAGCCGAGGACCAGGATGTTCTCGGAGCCGTTGTCGACCTTGGTGGGCCGGTCGCTGCCGAGCGCCTGGTTGATGTCGACGGTCCTGAGGTTGCCGTTGAGCTTGAAGTACACGTAACCGAGTCCGGTGCCGCCGAGAACGAGGATGCCGGCCGCCGTCCAGGCCGTGACCCGGAGCGCCCTGCGGCCCGTGCCGGGGGCCTTGCGGCGGCGGCCCCTGCCCCGGCGGCCCGGGACTGTCGGACCGGCCTCGGGTATCGCGGGCTCCGGCGTGCTCTCGGCAGACATGGGCTCCTCTGTTCTCGTACGACTGCTCGGTTACCCCCTGCTTTCAGGGTCAGGCCCGGCGTACCAGGATCATCGGCACGTACCGGACCATCGTCGCTCCGCCTGGTCAGACGGCGAAACTCGGGAAAGGGTTGCACAACGCAGTGTGCCCACCGCGTAGGGCGATGGGCACACCGTGTCACCGGGCAAGTAGGGGCGAACCCCGCTCACCAGGTATTTCAGCCGAAGATGTCGTACTGCTGGAAACCGGTACCGAGCGACTTCCTTGTGCCGAAGATCTCACTGGTCGCCTTGCCGGTGCCCGGGTAGAGGTACAGCGTGCCGCCGGTCGTACGGGCCAGCAGGTCGGCCTTGCCGTCGCCGGTCATGTCGCCGACCGCGGCCAGGGTGTTGAAGCCGGTCCAGGCGGAGCGGACCTTCACCCGCGCCGAGAAGAGGCCGGTGCCGGACTTGCCGGTGCCCTTGTACAGGTAGAGGTCGCCGCCGCTGCTCTTGCGGGCCAGCAGGTCGGCCTTGCCGTCGCCGTTGAAGTCGCCGACGCCGCGCAGCTGGTTGTACTGGCTCCAGCCGGTGCCGACCTTGACGCGGGTGCCGAAGGTGCCGTTGCCCTTGCCCGGGTACAGCCACAGGACACCGGCGGAGTCCTCGGACAGCACGTCGGGCAGGTAGTCGCCGGTGAGGTCACCGGGGATGACGGTGGCCTTGCGGGTCTTCCAGTTGGTGAAGATCTTCTTCGAGACCCAGGAGCCGCTGGTCTGGGCGCTGTTCAGCGCGAAGTGGTCCCAGTAGATGTCACCGGTGGAGGCCACCCGGTAGACCAGGTCCTGGAAGCCGTCCCGGTTGAGGTCGGCCTGGAGGATGACGTTGACGCCGGTCCAGTCGCCCCAGGAGGCACGGGAGGCGAGCGAGGTGCCCTTCGAGTCCAGCTCGTAGCCGACGTGGGTCGACGACTTGCGGGCGAACAGGTCGGCCTTGCCGTCGTTGAGATTGTTGAACAGGCTCAGGTTGGTGTCGGTGATCTGCGCGTAGGCGGCACCGACGTAGGTGCTGACCTTCGTGAAGACGCTGTAGGCGCCCTTGGCGACACAGTCCTCGACGCCCCAGGAGACCACGCCGACGATCCGGCCGCCGACGACCAGCGGGCCGCCGGAGTCGCCGTTGCAGGCGGAGGTGGTACCGGTGTCGGAGCCGGTGGCGGGCTTGCCGGCGCAGACCATGTGGCCCTTGACGATGTCGCTGCCGTAGGCGTTCGTGCAGGCGGTGTCGGACTGGACCGGCAGCGTGGCCGTCTTCAGCGTCTCGGAGATGTCCTCCGAGGTGGAGCTGGTGCGGCCCCAGCCGTAGACCTTGGCGCTGGTGTTCGCCTTGTAGGAGGCCGTGTCGGTGTTGGTCGTCAGCTTGATCGGCGTGGCCTTGACCGGGACGGCCAGGGTGAGCACGGCGATGTCGTTGTTGGGGACGCCGTTGGTCGACACGGTGTACGACGGGTGGTTCCACTGGCGCAGGACGCCGGTGGCGGTGCCGCCGTGCAGGTTGGCGGTGCCGTCGGCGTTGCTGGTGGGCAGCGAGGCGGTGCCGGTGACGACCGCGGAGTCGGTGGTGCTCCACTTGAAGCCCTTGACGCAGTGCGCGGCAGTGAGGATCTTCGTGGGCGAGATGACCGAGCCACCGCAGAAGAAGCCGACGTCGTCGCTGGTGCTGGTGGTGCCCTTGTCGTCGTAGTACCAGAGCTGCGCCATCCACGGCGCCGAGGAGATGGTGGTCGTACCGCCACCGATGATCTTCGGCGAGACAGCCGAACCGCTCGCGGTGGCGGTCGACTTCTTCGTGGACGTCGTCCCGCTGTCGGCGGTGATCGCACGGGCGATCCGCTGGTTCAGGACGGCCTGCGACGTCGTGCTGACGGACGGCTTGACCGTAGGCACCGGCAGGGTGGCCGCATTGGCGGAGGTCGAGATCAGCGCGGCGGTGACGGCCGCGGCGACACCGGCCGCGGCGACGGGCAGCGCGAACCGTATCCGACGTCTGTGCCGACCACTCCCGGACGTGGGTGTACCCACCTAAGTCCCCCCTCGGGATCAGGATTTCGAGATTCGGTCAACTGACCGAAGGGCGAGATCCTACACCGAGGAGAGAAACGAAAAGGGCCGCACCCCGCGATTGCGAGGAACGGCCCTTCGAGCGTCCTGAAAGGGCGCGGGCTTTGTCGACTAGTCCCCGTTACCGGGAGTCGGCGTCGTCTTCTGAATCTGCATCAGGAACTCGGCATTCGACTTCGTCTGCTTCATCTTGTCGAGCAGCAGCTCGACGGCCTGCTGCTGGTCGAGGGCGTGCAGCACACGGCGCAGCTTCCAGACGATGGCGAGCTCGTCGGGGGCGAGCAGGATCTCTTCCTTACGGGTGCCGGACGCGTCGACGTCCACCGCCGGGAAGATCCTCTTGTCCGCGAGCTTCCGGTCGAGCTTCAGCTCGGCGTTACCCGTGCCCTTGAACTCCTCGAAGATCACCTCGTCCATGCGGGACCCGGTGTCCACAAGGGCGGTGGCGAGGATCGTGAGAGATCCGCCGTCCTCGATGTTGCGGGCCGCACCGAAGAAGCGCTTCGGCGGGTACAGGGCGGTCGAGTCGACACCACCGGACAGGATGCGGCCGGAGGCCGGCGCGGCCAGGTTGTACGCACGGCCCAGACGCGTGATCGAGTCGAGCAGCACGACGACGTCGTGGCCCAGCTCCACCAGACGCTTGGCGCGCTCGATCGCCAGCTCGGCGACCGTGGTGTGGTCCTCGGCCGGGCGGTCGAAGGTCGAGGAGATGACCTCGCCCTTCACCGACCGCTGCATGTCGGTGACCTCTTCCGGACGCTCGTCGACGAGGACGACCATCAGGTGGCACTCGGGGTTGTTGTGCGTGATCGCGTTGGCGATCGCCTGCATGATCATGGTCTTGCCGGTCTTCGGCGGGGCCACGATCAGACCGCGCTGGCCCTTACCGATCGGCGCGACGAGGTCGATGATGCGGGTGGTCAGCACGCCCGGGTCGGTCTCCAGACGGAGCCGGTCCTGCGGGTACAGCGGCGTCAGCTTGTTGAACTCCGGGCGGCCACGGCCCTGTTCGGGCGCCATGCCGTTGACGGAGTCCAGGCGCACGAGCGCGTTGAACTTCTCGCGGCGCTCGCCCTCCTTGGGCTGGCGGACCGCACCGGTGACGTGGTCACCCTTGCGCAGGCCGCTCTTGCGGACCTGGGCGAGGGAGACGTACACGTCGTTCGGGCCCGGCAGGTAGCCGGAGGTCCGGATGAACGCGTAGTTGTCGAGGATGTCCAGGATGCCCGCGACGGGGATCAGGACGTCGTCGTCGGCGACCTGCGGCTCGGCACCGCCGATCTCGTCGCGGCCACGACGGCCCCGGCGGTCCCGGTAACGGCCGCGACGGCCACGGCGGCCGCCGTCGAAGTCGTCGTCGTCCTGCGGGCCGGCGTTGCGGTCCTGGCGGCCGCCGCTCTGCTGCTGCGGCTGCTGCTGACGGTCCCGGTCCTGGCGGTCGCGGTCCTGACGGTCCTGACGGCCGCCCTGGCCGGCGCCCGGCTGCTCGTCGCCCTTGCCGCGCCGGTCGCGGTCCCGGCCGCGCTCGCGGCGGTCACGGCGGCCGCGGCCCTCGCCGTCGGCGTCGCCCTGCGGCTGCGCGGCGGGCGTCTCGGCCTTCGGCTCGCTCTTCGCCTCGGCGACGACGGTCTCGGCGCCGCTCGCGGTGGGGCTGCCGGCCTCGGCGGTGGCCCGGCGACGGCGGCGCTCGGCCGGCGCGTCCTCGCCGCCACGCTCGGCGTCGCGGGCGGTGCCGCCGGCGGGCTGGCCGGGGATCTCGATCTGCTGCTGGGCCACGGCCTGCTCGGCGGGGGCCTCGGCGGCCTGCTCCGCCTGCTTCTCGGCGACCTCGCCGCCGGTACGGGCCTTGGAGGTGGCCCGGCGCTTCGGCTTGGTCTCGGTGGCGCTCTCGGCGGCCTTGGGGGCGGCGCCCCCACCGGCCTGCGCCTCCTTGATGACCTCGATCAGCTGGCTCTTGCGCATCCGCGCCGTGCCCCTGATACCGAGGCCGGATGCGACCTGCTGAAGCTCTGCCAGCACCATGCCCTCGAGGCCGGTACCGCGGCGCCGCCGGGAGCCGGCACCGGTGGCAGGCGCGGAGGCGTCCGTGGCGGGCGCGGCAGCGGTCTCCTCGACACGTGCGCCCATCAGATCGGTGGTGTCGCTCACGAAGGGTCCTTCCCTGGAGCGGACGTCGGCCTGTCTGGCTCGGCGACCGGTTGTGCTGTCCGGCTGCGGTCCTTGCTGTGTGGACCGTGCCGGGGCGGTGGTCCGCCTAAGCGGCGGAGAGGATTTCTGGTGACGGCGCTTCCTCAGCCGTGGCACCCGGTGTCACGTGGCGTGGTAGCACCAATTCCGAAGCGTGCCCAGCGGCCCGCTCAATGTCCGCGTACGGCGTACTGCCCAGGTACGACATACGAAACGCTGAGTGGCTTGGGAGACTCCCGGAAGAATGTCTGTCCCGGACGGGGACACGAAGCACCTCGCCATGGTGGGGTCGGGTGCAGACTTGAGGTTAACACTACCGGATCCAACAAACATTCCCCCTCTCCAAATCCGGCAACCGTGCGCAGTTAAATGTCACTGGAGGGCGCAAGCGGCAGCACGCTCGCTCCCTGTACATCGAGTTTCAGCCGGTTGGCGGCCCACTCCGAGCCTGCCAGGGCTTCGATCTTGTCGGCGCTCGCGGCGTCGGCCAGCGCCATGACGGTGGGTCCGGCGCCGGAGATCACGGCCGGGATGCCGTCGGCGCGCAGCCGCTCCACCAGCGCCGCGCTCTCCGGCATGGCCGGTGCGCGGTACTCCTGGTGGAGACGGTCCTCGGTGGCGGGCAACAGCAGCTCGGGGCGCCTGGTGAGGGCCTCGACGAGCAGGGCGGCACGGCCCGCGTTGGCGGCGGCGTCGACGTGCGGCACGGTGCGCGGGAGCAGTCCGCGCGCGGTCTCGGTGAGGACCGGCTTCCCGGGCACGAAAACCACCGGAACGATGGAATCGGCAGGCTCCATCCTGATCGCCCGGGCGGCACCGGACTCCATCCAGGAGAGCGTGAAGCCGCCCAGCAGACAGGCCGCGACGTTGTCGGGGTGGCCCTCGATCTCGGTGGCCAGTTCGAGGAGCGCGGCGTCGTCGAGCCTGGCCTCGCCACCTATGGTCACGGCACGCGCGGCGACGATGCCGGCGCAGATGGCGGCGGAGGAGGAGCCCAGGCCGCGACCGTGCGGGATGCGGTTGGCGCACACGATCTCCAGGCCGCGGGGCTGTCCACCCAGCAGGTCGAAGGCGGTGCGCAGGGAGCGTACGAGGAGGTGGCTCTCGTCACGCGGCAGCGTCTCGCTGCCCTCACCCGCGATGTCGATGTGCAGCCCGGAGTCGGCCACCCGTACGACGACATCGTCGTAGAGCCCCAGCGCGAGGCCCAGGGCATCGAAGCCCGGACCGAGGTTGGCGCTGGTGGCGGGGGTGCGCACCCGGACGGCGGCGGCGCGGAACGCTGGACCGGCCATCGCTCGATGACTCTCCTTGAGCTGCGTGATGGTCGAATGACACTCGATAGGTACCTGAGGGAACCTCGGGCCGCGGAGGCGGCACGGCACCGCGCCATATACGCAGGCATATGCAGCGGGCGGGTTCGGTACAGCCTATCGAAGGAAGGTTCTGTCGCGACATAGGGCGCACAGGAGGCGCACGATGCGTGTCGTAAGCCCCCCGTGCCCCCTCCTTAGGGAGTCCCCTGTTTAGGACGCCGCGGTCTGTTCACCGGTTGCCCGCCGAGGGTTGGCCGAGCGTTGCCCGGGCGCCGCTCGCACGGCTCCCGGGCCCGGCTCGTGCGACTCCCGGGCGCCGCTCGTACGGTTCCCGGGCGCCGCTCCAGTGGTTCTCTAGGCGAGACCGAGCCGCTCGGCCGCGGCGGCCGCGTCGACCGGCACGGTGACCGGCTGCGGGGCGCCGGCGACGGCCCAGTCGGGGTCCTTCAGGCCGTTGCCGGTGACCGTGCAGACGATGCGCTGGCCCGGGTCGACCTTGCCCTGCTCGGCGGCCTTGAGCAGACCGGCCACGGAGGCGGCGGAGGCGGGCTCCACGAAGACACCCTCCTGAGCGGCCAACAGCCGGTAGGCGCGCAGGATCTCACGGTCCGTCACCTCGTCGATGAAGCCCCCGGACTCGTCCCGGGCCGCGAGCGCGAACTGCCAGGAGGCGGGGTTGCCGATCCGGATCGCGGTGGCGATGGTCGAGGGGTCCTTGACGATCTCGCCGCGCACGATGGGCGCGGAACCGGAGGCCTGGAATCCCCACATCCGGGGGGTCCCGGCGGCGATCCCGTCCGCGGCGTACTCCTTGTAACCCTTCCAGTACGCGGTGATGTTGCCCGCGTTGCCGACCGGCAGGACGTGGATGTCGGGCGCGTCGCCCAGCATGTCCACGATCTCGAAGGCGGCCGTCTTCTGCCCCTCGATGCGCACCGGGTTGACCGAATTGACCAGCGCCACCGGGTAGTTCTCGCTCAGGTTGCGGGCGAGAGTGAGGCAGTCGTCGAAGTTGCCGTCGACCTGGAGGATCTTCGCGCCGTGCACGAGGGCCTGGCCCATCTTGCCGAGCGCGATCTTGCCCCGCGGGACGAGCACGGCCGAGACCATGCCGGCCCGCACGGCGTAGGCCGCGGCGGAGGCGGAGGTGTTGCCGGTGGAGGCGCAGATGACCGCCTGCGCGCCCTCCTCCTTGGCCTTGCTGATGGCCATGGTCATACCGCGGTCCTTGAAGGACCCGGTGGGGTTGGCACCCTCCACCTTCAGGTGGACCTCGCACCCCGTGCGCTCGGAGAGCACCTGCGCGGGCACGAGGGGCGTGCCGCCCTCGCGGAGCGTCACGACCGGCGTGGTGTCGGAGACGGGCAGCCGGTCCCGGTACTCCTCGATGATTCCGCGCCACTGGTGGGTCATTGCTGGTTACTCTCCTTCAACCCGCATGATGCTGGCGACACCCCGCACGGTGTCGAGCTTGCGCAGCGCCTCGACGGTCCCGGAGAGGGAGGCGTCGGAGGCCCGGTGGGTGACGACGACGAGGGAGGCCTCGCCGTCCTTGCCCTGCTGGCGAACCGTATCGATGGAAACCCCGTGCTCGGCGAACACGGTGGCCACCTGGGCGAGAACACCCGGTTTGTCGGCGACGTCGAGGCTGATGTGGTAGCGCGTGACGACGTCGCCCATCGGCGACACGGGCAGGGCTGCGTACGCCGACTCGCCGGGCCCCGTTGCCCCGCTGAGCCGGTTGCGGCAGACGGCGACCAGGTCGCCGAGGACCGCGGAGGCGGTCGGGGCGCCGCCGGCGCCGGGACCGTAGAACATCAGCTGGCCGGACGCGTCCGACTCGACGAAGACGGCGTTGTACGCGCCGCGCACGGAGGCGAGCGGGTGGGTCAGCGGAATCATCGCGGGGTGCACGCGCGCGGTGACGGAGCCGCCGTCCGCCGCCCGCTCGCAGATGGCGAGCAGCTTGATGGTGCAGCCCATGTTCTTGGCGGAGGCGAAGTCGGAGGCGGTGACCTCGGTCATGCCCTCGCGGTAGACGTCGTCGAGGCGCACCCGCGAGTGGAAGGCGATCCCGGCGAGGATGGCGGCCTTGGCGGCGGCGTCGAAACCCTCGACGTCGGCGGTGGGGTCGGCTTCCGCGTACCCGAGCGCGGTGGCCTCGTCGAGGGCCTCCTGATAACCGGCCCCCGTCGAGTCCATCTTGTCGAGGATGAAATTGGTGGTCCCGTTGACGATCCCGAGCACCCGGTTGACCTTGTCGCCGGCGAGGGACTCGCGCAGCGGCCGGATCAGCGGGATGGCACCGGCGACGGCGGCCTCGTAGTAGAGGTCCTTGCCGTTCTGCTCGGCGACCGCGTGCAGGGCCGCGCCGTCCTGGGCGAGCAGCGCCTTGTTGGCGGAGACGACGGAGGCGCCGTGCTCGAAGGCGGTGGTGATGAGGGTGCGGGCGGGCTCGATGCCTCCGATGACCTCGACGACGACGTCGATGTCCCCCCGCTTGACCAGGGCGGTCGCGTCCGTGGTGACCAGACCCGGGTCGATGCCCTCACGCACCTTGGAGGGCCGTCGTACGGCGACCCCGGCCAGTTCGATCGGGGCACCGATCCGCTGTGCGAGGTCGTCGGCGTGCGTCGTCATGATGCGCGCCACCTCTGAGCCGACAACCCCACAGCCCAGCAGCGCCACCTTCAGCGGACGCGTACGCATCATCCGACCTCGTTTCCTCATACCGTCTACGGTTGGACCAGTCTCACTCACCGGACGGGAGTTTCTACCCTTCGTCCGGATCGTGAGACATCTATTTCATTTTGCGGAGGTGGCAGACAGGAGATCTTCCGCCTGTGCCATCCGGGTCATCCGTCTTTGTCATCCGGGTCGTCGGATGCCATCCGAGAATGCCGTCCGATGCCGTCGAATGCCCTCGGATGCCGTGGAAGTGCCGCCGAATTGCCGTCGCAATGCCGCCCGATGTGATCCGCCGTGATCCGTCGTGATCGGTCGTGATTCGACGCGCCCCTCCGCGATCGGACGCGATCCGACGTCATCCGACGTCGAGGCGCAGGAGGTCCTCCTCCGTCTCCCGGCGGACGATGACGCGGGACTCGCCGTCGCGGACCGCGACGACGGGCGGCCGGAGCACATGGTTGTAGTTGCTCGCCATGGACCGGCAGTAGGCACCGGTGGCGGGTACGGCGATCAGGTCACCGGGTGCCAGGTCGCCCGGCAGGAACGCGTCCTTCACCACGATGTCCCCGCTCTCGCAGTGCTTGCCGACGACACGGGCGAGCATCGGCTCGGCGTCGCTCGTCCGCGACACGAGAGCGACGCTGTACTCGGCGTCGTACAACGCGGTCCGGATGTTGTCGGACATGCCGCCGTCGACGGAGACATACGTCCGCAGCCCGTCGAGGGGCTTGATGGTGCCGACCTCGTAGAGGGTGAAGGCGGTCGGCCCGACGATGGCCCGCCCCGGCTCGACGGAGATACGCGGAGTCCGCAGCCGGGCGGCCTCGCACTCCCGGCTGACGATCTCGGTGAGCGCCTTGGCGATCTCGTGCGGCTCCCGCGGATCGTCGTCACTCGTGTACGCGATACCGAGCCCGCCGCCGAGATCGATCTCGGGCAGCTCGACACCGTGCTCGTCACGGATGTCCTTCAGCAGCCCCACGACCCGGTGCGCGGCGACCTCGAAGCCCGACATGTCGAAGATCTGCGACCCGATGTGCGAGTGGATCCCGATGACCTCCAGCCCGTCCAGCTGCAGCGCCCGTCGTACCGCCTCGGCGGCCTGCCCCCCGGCCAGCGGAATCCCGAACTTCTGGTCCTCGTGGGCGGTGGCGATGAACTCGTGCGTGTGCGCCTCGACGCCGACGGTGATACGAATCTGCACGCGCTGCCGCCTGCCGCGGGACTGGGCGATGTGGGCGACCCGCACGATCTCCTGGAACGAGTCGAGCACGATCCGCCCGACGCCGGCCTCGACCGCCCGCTCGATCTCCGCCGTCGACTTGTTGTTGCCGTGGAAGGCGATCCGGTCGGCGGGCATCCCGGCGGAGAGGGCGGTGGCCAGCTCGCCGCCGGAGCACACGTCGAGATTGAGCCCCTCCTCGTGCAGCCAGCGCACGACGGCCCGCGACAGGAAGGCCTTCCCGGCGTAGAACACGTCGGCGTCCGGGCCGAAGGCGGTGCGCCAGGCCTGCGCCCGGGCCCGGAAGTCGGTCTCGTCGAGCACGTAGGCGGGGGTGCCGTGCTGCTCGGCAAGGGTCTTCACGTCGACGCCGCCGACCGTGACGGTCCCCTCGGCGTCACGGGTGACGGTCTGGGCCCACACCTTGGGGTCGAGGGCGTTGAGGTCGGTGGGCGGGGCGGAGTAGTGCCCTTCGGGCAGGACGTCGGCGTGACGGGGCCCGGCGGGGTGTGCGGAACGGCTCATTGCTCTTCTGGCGCTCTCTTCAGAGGTGATCGGGTGCGTCGATGCCGAGCAGGGACAGGCCGCCGGCCAGCACCGTCCCGGTGGCTTCGGCGAGGGCGAGCCGGGCACGGTGGGCGGCCGAGGGTTTCTCGTCGCCGCGGGGCAGCACGGTCGGCAGGAACGGCAGGGCGGCATCGGCGACGGTGACGAGATGCCGGGCGAGCCGGTCGGGAGCGCGGTGGGTGGCCGCGGCCGTGAGGATGCGGGGGTAGTCGGCGAGGGCGGTGACGAGGGCGCCCGGGGCGCCGGGGACGTCGCCGGGTTCGGCATCGAAGCCGAGCCGTCCGGCACCGCGGCCGACGGCTCGCGTCCGGGCGTGGGCGTACCGCACCCGGAAGAGCGGGTTGCTCTCGCGCTGCACCAGGTGGTCGGCGGTGATCCGGGGCCGGTCGTGGGCGGCGGGATGCAGCAGGGCCCACCGGGCGGCGTCGGGCCCGAGCGGGGCCGGATCCTCGGGCGCCGGCACGGGCCGGAGACTGACGGGCTCACCGTGACCGACCTGGCCGTGACCGACCTCGCCGCGGCCGCCCTGGGTCGCGACGATCCGTACGACGGCGTCGGCGACGACCTCGGCCCGGACGTCGTACGGCACCCGCAGCGCGACCACCTGCCCGGCGAGGGCGTCGCCGTGGCCGTAGCCGGGGCCGAGGGCGCGGATCTCGGCGACCAGGGTCGCCGTGGGGGACGTGGTGGGGCTGAGGCTGATGTTCAGGAAGCCGGGGCCGGTGACGACGACGGCACCGACGCCGGCGGCGCTCGCGAGATGGGGCACCAGGATCTCGGCGACCCGCATGGGCGGCTGCCCGGCCGGGCGGGCGAGCTGAAGCGCGATGTTGGTGGCGTAGTCCCCACACCCACCGGGCCCCGGCGGCGTGACCACGACCCGCTCCGGCACGCTCACGCTCAGCTCCCCCTCGTCAACAGCACGACGCACCGCGCGCAGCACGGTACGGGAGAGCTCGACGGGGGTCACGGGACAAGCCTAGGGGAGGAGGGGGCTGGGCAGGCGACCCGGTTTGGGAGGGTGTCCGGGATGTGGACGCAGGGGGGTGGGCGACGGGGGCTGCGGCCCGATGGGCTTACGGGCGGGAGGGGGTCTGTATACCTACGCGCCTACGGGTGAGGAGCGGGACGATGGGCCTGCGGCTCGACGGCTCGACGGCTCGACGGCTCGACGGCTCGACGGGATTGTTGCGGAGGGATTGTTGCGGACCCGGGCCGCAGGGTCACCGGTTGAACCAGTTGCACCGCTTGCATGGCCTCTACAGGTCCCCCCGAGGGGTGGACTCACGGGTAGACGGGGTTGCCCCCGGCCCATTCCCCGGAGAACTCGACCTCGCCACCCTCGCCATCTGCGCCGCCGTCTCCCCCGCGCTCCCGCTCCTCCGACTCCTCCGGCCCTCGCCGCCGCTCCATCAACTCCCTTACGAGCCGCACGAGTTCGGAGGGCTCGAAGGGCTTGGCGAGGAAGGCGTCGACACCGACGTCGAGGCCGGTCTCGACCTCGTACTGGGTACAGGCGCTGACGATGGCGAGGGGAAGGTCATGGGTGCGGGGGTCGGCACGAAGCAGAGCGGCGGTCCGCAGACCATCGAGCCGGGGCATGACGACATCAAGGGTGATCACGTCGGGCCGCACCTGATGAACGACATCCAGACACTCGGCACCATCGGCCGCGGTCACGACCTCGAGACCCTCCAGTTCGAGATTGACCCTGATCAGCTGCCGGATGACCTTGTTGTCGTCCACAACAAGCACCCGGCCCGACGCCCCTGGCACAACTCGAGAGTAGGTCCGGACCGGCCACCGCGTCCGGGTTTTCCCGACTTCCGCCCGCGCGGGGAGCACCCCCGGGAAACCCGTTCCTGATCACCCCGACCAAGCTGGTAGTGTTCTACCCGTCGCCGCGAGCAACAGCTCAACGCCAGACGCCCCCGTAGCTCAGGGGATAGAGCAACGGCCTCCGGAGCCGTGTGCGCAGGTTCGAATCCTGCCGGGGGCACCCCTTATGAGGTGCCCAAAGACCCCGTCACCAGCGGAAACGCTGAGGCCGGGGTCTTCTTGCATGTGCAGGCGTATGCGGCCCGAAGCGGCCGTGCGTCGGGGTCTGTGGACGAGGCGTGGACGGGATCTTGGTCTATTGCCGCAGGTGAAGCACTGAAACGAGCAGATCCTCCGGGCAGGCACGCGGAGCCTCTGCCGCGGAGCCGGCCATCACTGCAACCTCGGCGACGACCTGTGTGTCCTAACTCGTAACTGGGCGAGGGGGCGCAGATGAGTGAGCGCAGGTCCATACGGAGCGATGGCCGGGGCACGTACCGCTTTCTCTATGGGTGGGCCTCGCTGGCGCTGGGCTCCCGCTGGGCCAGAGCCCGATCGGCTGCTGTGGGTTTCCTGCTGTTCGCCACCGCGGCCGGATTCATGGGCTGGAAGGCCGGCCAGGAGGACCAGACACTTCAGAACCTCCGAGCGCACGGGCGTAGGACCGAAGCGACCGTAGTCGCCATTGCCGGCCGGTCGGAGGAAGACCAGGCGAACTCCTTGACCGTGCGCTTCACTACGCCGTCCAGCACGGTGCAGGCGGATATCGACGTCGGCGACGGATCGGGAAACGACGCGATGCCCGGCGGCCAAGTACCCATCATCTACAGCCCGTCGGACCCCACGGAGGTCCGCCACGCTGACCGTCTGGACGGATCCGACGCCGACGGGATTCGGCTGGGTTCCGTGGTAGTCGGACTGCTCGCGGCGGGTTTTCTGGTGGGAACCGCGCGAGAGCTGATGCGTGCCAAGGAGCAGACGGAAGCAGCCAAGACGCTGGGCACCCCTCACCCCGGAGCCTGAACGCCACGACTCGTACTCGCGAAGCAGGTCCTCGATCCCTCGGTTGGTGGCGTCCTGCCATCCGTCGAGGCACTTCGCATAGCGGGTCAGCTCTTTCGTTTCGCAGCCGGCGGGAGGTGGCTCCAAGCCTGGCGATGGCGAGCAACGCTGTACACCTGCTCGACCCGCTCCACCGTCAGCACCCCTGAAAGCGGCGCTAGTGCCGCCACCTCACGCTCCCGGTACACGCGCACGCTGAGCTGCGTAGCGACCACCTTCAAGTCGGTCACGCCGACGAAGACGAGCACCGGTTCCACCGGTACAGGAAAGCCGCAATAGCGCTCAAGCACTCGGGCTACCCGCTTGGCCTCCGCCCGGCTCTTGCGCGCGTAGGGCACCGGCTTTCCGCGATCGACCTTCACGGAGTCGTCGCCGACCCACACGGCCCTTTTGTGGTGATGCTTTGTATTGATGCTGAAGACTCCACCGGGCCCGATCAGCAAGTGATCGACATCCACCTTGTCGCCCAAGGGAATGGAGTGCAGGACCCGCCAGCCGTGACGCTCCAAGCGGTTCAGCTCGGCTCCCACCCTCTGCTCCCCCGCCAGACCCGTCCGCCAGGAATCCCACTCGGTGGAGCGCCGCAGGAGCTGTGAGACCACTCGCTTGATCAGGCTTGGCCCGGACTTGGCGAGCAGGTCACGGAGAGACTCGCCGGGACGGTTGGCGGACAGGTCGTCGGCAGCCGTCAGAGGCGGCAGCGGCGGGAGCCCCTCAGCCTCGGGCGTGCTGGGCGTCTTCTGCGGCGGAACCGGTTCGGAGTTGTTCTGTAAGTGGTCTGTCAGTACGGCGATCACGTCGTCGCGGTACTCAGCGAGTAAAACCGTGATGTCCCCCGTCTTCGCATCCGCCCAGCCGACCGCCGTGCCGTCAGGCAGGTTGGCATACAGGCGATCATGTCCGTACCGCTTCCAGCGCGTGACCTTCAGTTCCACGAGTCCCCCTCGTCGGCTCTCGGCTCGAAGCGTCGCAGCAGGTAGGGCACAAAACGAGAGAGGCCCCGGACAAGTTGCCCGAGGCCTCAGTGGGGTGCAGGATGTCTCACTCGTACTCGCGTAGCAGGTCCTCGATCCGCCGGTTGGCGACGTCCTGCCGTCCGTCGAGGCACTTCGCGTAGCGGCTCAGCAGGACCTCGACGCTGTTGCCGGCGCGCTCGGCCACCTCGGTCGGGTCAACACCCGCGTTGAGCCATGTGGACAGTGCCGAGTGCCGCAGGTCGTACGGCCGACTCGCGAGCAGCGAGGACGCCGCCGACGGCGGGAGCGCGAGGAACCGGGCTTCCTGCCAGACGCGGTAGTAGGTCGAGGAGGGGACGACCGAGCCCTTCTCACTGAAGAAGAGCCGCCCGTCGTCCGCCGTGCCGAAGGTCGCCAGATGCTCGCGGAGTGCGGCGACGAGGTGGGGCGGAATCGGCACCCGCCTGACGTCCTCGGTCGGCCGGTTCTTCAAACCGCGATCGTCGTGGGTCTCCCCCGAGTCGGTCCACTGCTTGCCGACCGACGGACGAGTCCGATGGAGCAGCGCCGCCCCCCAGCCCTGTTCGGGGAGGTTCAGGTCTGTCTCGACCAGGCCGACCGCTTCAGCCGGCCGGAGACCGCCGAAGTACATGGCGGCGAAGAGACCCACCAGGCGTCGACCGCGGGCCCGCCGGTAGCCGCCCACGTAGGAGACGGCAGCGAGGAGATTGCGAGCCTGCTCGGGGTTCGCGACTACGCGTGGGTCAACCTGGTTGGAGACCTTCGGTTTCTGCCAGCGGACGGCCGTGATCGGGTTTTCGCGCAGCTCCCCCAGGTCGACGGCATAGTTGGCAGCGTTGACGAGAGTCCGCCGCTTTCGCCGCACGGTTTCGGCTGCCGCGGCCGTGCCGTCGAGCTTTAGTTTCAGCGAGTCCAGTACTGCACGGGCCGTGGCAGGCTCAGCGAGATCGGCGAGCGGCCGCGATGCCTTCGACACCCAGTGGAGGACGTTCCGCACATCGTCCGGGACGTCACGGTCTTCGGGCCCCGGCAGGACGAACGCCCAGTTGCGGAGCGCCTGGCGGATGGCCTGGTCGGACGGCCGTCCAGCCCGCTCGTCGAGGAGCTCCACGGTCACGCTGGTGAGCGATTCGTTGATGCCGTCGCGCGTATTCGGGGCGGCATGTGGCCATTTCATGGCGAGGTACCTGAGGGCGAAGTCGTACCAGGAAACGGCCGACTTCTTCTGTTCCATGGACCCCGGCAGCCCGGACGTCTCATCGAATTCTTCACCGTCGCGCATCGCCCGCATGAGCTTCGCGCGATAGTGATCGGCGAGTGCCTTCGTACGGAAGGAGTCGGAGAAGACGTTGCCAGCAACAGACCACCGAACGCCGTACGAGGGCGTTTTCGTATCACGCTTTCGTACGGCCCAGACCTTCACGTCGAGAGACTTCACGCGGCGGCCTCCAGCTGCCGCAGCCACGTGGCGAAGTCACTCCGCCACACTCGCAGCTCCCCGTTGGGCAGCTTGAACGCGGCCGGCCCATACCCCAACTCACGCCAGCGGTAGAACGTCCGTCGAGACACTCCGCCGAGCTCGCTAAGGATCTGCGGGACGGTCATCAGCTCGTCTTTCACGTCAGGCTCCGTCCAGAGCGGAGAGCGCCTCGCGGGCGGTTTCGCGGTTGTGTTGGAGGTCGCGGGCGATGGTGGCGGCGAGGGCGGATTCGCCGGGGGTGTGGCCGTGGCCGGCGTACTGCCAGTCGGCGAGGACGAGGACGGTGTCCGGCTCGCGGTCGTCCAGGCCGAGGGCTTGCCGTTCCTGTGCGGCGCGGAAGTCGGCGCGGGCCTGGCGGAGCTCCCCGAGGGTGGTGGAGTAGCGGCGGGACTTCGAGGAGAAGTGGCCGCGGAAGCCGAGCATGTGAGCCCACGCCCACAGGCGCCGTTCCGGGTAGAGCGGATCAAGCTGCTTGCACGCTTCGATAAGGCGGCGGGTGTGGTCGGGGATCTGGTGGCGGTCGAGTTCGGCGAGTTCGCCGATGCGGCGGTCCAGCGTGCCGGTGTTCTCCGCGGCCTTGGTGGCGTACTTCGCGACGTAGGAGGCGACCGCCTGTTCGGTGATGTCGGAGCCGTCGCCGAACGCATTCACGGGGCGGACGTCGAGCTGGGTTCCCCACCGGAAGGTACGCGCTGGCTGAGTGCCGACGGCCGGGGCGGAGACCGAGGTGTAGGAGTGCGCGGCGGCCGCGCGGATGGCGTCGGAGAGCAGTCCGACGCTCGCCCAGGACGGGGGCGGAGTGTCGGGGCCGTCCGCTCCGTCGAGGCGGATCACGGCGTGGAAGTGCAGGGCGCCACGCTTTTGGAACTCGGCGACCTTCCCGTAGGAGAGCCGGGCCGACTCCTTCAACTCCCGCTGCGACAGGCTGGCGCGGGCAGCGATCTCACGACGGAGCCGGTTGGTGAAGCGCTGCCACAGGTCGCCCGCGTGGTTGTTGAACAGGACGGCGCCCGCGTAGTCGTACGTCTCGGGATCGAGGGCCGTGCCGAGCGCGGGGTCGGTGGCGGTGTGGTGGGTGCCGCAGCGGCAGGTCCCGCGGTCGGGGCGGTTGTGGACGGGGCCGAAGGACGGGGCGGTGAGTGTGGCGAAGACCCGGGGGTGATCACGGACTGTGGACGGAATGTCGCGGCGGTCGTCTCCGGCCAGGCCCGCGCGGATGAGGTGGTAGGTGTCGCCCGCGAACGTCCAGGCGCAGGAGGGGCAGCGGGAGGCCCGCCGGTTGCCGCACGCGACCCGCAGCCGTCCGCCGGGCTCGTTCTCGGTCGAGTAGTGGTGGAGGGTCTCGCCGGTGGTCTTGTCCTTGCTGAGGGTCCAGCCGGTGAGGTGAACGGGGTCGGCGCAGCCGCCGGTGCGGCGGATCTGCTCGTGCCAGCGGTCGAAGTCATCGGCCGAAGCCACCCTCAGCAGGTCGCCGAGGGTGGTCGGGTCGAGGAGTGCGTCAGACACGAGCGCCCTCCCGGGCGGGCGAGCGGCGAGCGGTTCCGGTGCCGTGGCAGGCGGGGCAGTAGGCGGTGATGGTCCGCAGGTGCCCGTTCAGGTCGCGGCCGCCGAGGGTGATGGCGGCGGAGGCGAAGCCGTCGCAGTTCGGGCAGATCCGGGACGGCGGGCGGGTGCGGTGCGTCATGCTGGGGGTTCCTTTCGATTGCGGTTGGAAGGGGCCGGACCGTCCGGGCGGCGGCGATGCTTGGCGGCTTGTGCGCCGCCCGGAGGCCGGTCAGTGAGAGGTGGGGCGGGCTCCGCGGCGGCCGGGGTGCCCTTTGGCCGCGTACATGGCGGCATCAGCCGCGGTGAGCGCTTCCGGCAGCGCGGGGTGGGGCAGGTCGGCCAGGTGGCAGACGCCGACCGACGCGGCCAGGGGAAGGGTCTGGCCGTGATGTGTGAACGGGCGGTTCAGGTCCCGGATCAGCTCACCCATGCCGGGCTCGCCGTGCCGGCGGGTGGCGACGGCGACGAACTCGTCTCCTCCGAAGCGGCCTGCGACACCGTGGCGCCCGCACCAGTCGGTGAGGCGGGACGCTGCTACGACGAGGGCGGCGTCACCAGCGGCGTGGCTGTGGGTGTCGTTGAGGGACTTGAAGTCGTCCAGGTCGATCAGGAGAACCAAGGCGTCGCGGTGCTGGCGGATGGTGCGCTGAGCACGGGCAGTCCATCCCGCGCGGGTGTACAGGCCTGTCAGCGGGTCGCGACGGGCGGTGGCCAGGCGTTGGGTCAGCAGCCCGGAGTGGGCGGCCCAGCCGATCAGGGGCAGAGCTAAGGCGAGCGCGTGCATCTCCACGGGGGATCTCCTTTACTGCGGTTGGAGGTTGAGCGGGGCCGTCCGGTCAGCGGCGGTGCTTGGCGGCTTGTGCACTGCTGGAAGGCGTGCTTTTCAGCGGCGTGTCTGTCCGGTGCTGAGCGAGCGGATGACCAGGGCACACACGGCGACTGACGCGGCCGTGATGGCGACCGCGAGGAGCATCGAGACCAGGACGGCGCCAACGACCAGGACCACGGCGGTCCCGCTGCCGACGAGGGCGATGACGGCTCCGGGGGTGAGCTGCACGGCCGGCCGCGTCGGGACCGGAGCCGGAGAGATGACCGGGGCGGGCGCGAAGTGCTGCGGGGTCTGCTGGATGACGGCGGTCGGCTCGACGACCGTGGGCGGGGTGATGTGGCCGGAGGGCTGGGGCATGGTCGGAACCTTGGGGCGGAACATGGCGGGGTCTCCCTTCTCGGGTGGTTACTTGATGGCCGTGTCGATGACGGGGGCAAGCAGGCTGTCGGCGAGGAGGTAGCCGCCGAGGAGCAGGACGGCGACGAGCCACCAGGGCGGGCGGACGAGCTTGACGCCGAGCCAGCCGACGACGATCAGGGCGAACCAGAGCGGGACCTGCACGGGGTGTCTCCTCAGCGGGCGGTGCAGCGGTGGGTGCGGGCGGCGAGCTGTGCGGCGGACTGGCTGGAGTAGTCGGCGGACCATCCGCAGCGGTCGTTGGTGCACACGGCGGCGTGTTTGGTGTGGCCGTGGCGGTCGCGGTGCGTGCCGATCTGCACGGGGCCGATCCGCATCACGGAGTGGAAGTGGTCGCGGGCAGGCATGACGGGCTCTCCTTTCAGGTCAGGTGAGTTGGGCGGCGATCGCGTCGGCCAGCTGGGGCGGGACGCCGAGGCGGGCGCGGAGGGTGTCGGTATCGATCGGGGACCCGGTGCGGGTCTGGTGGTCGGCGGCGAGCTTGCGGGCGTGGTCGACCAGTGCGGTGGGAACCGGCGGACCGGACGGCACCGCAGACGGGGCTGCGGGTGCGAGCGCGGGGGTGCCCGCGGCAAAGGTGGCGATGGGAGCGGGCTCCGCCCGCGGTGCGGGAACGGGCTCCGGCGTGACTTCCGCCGTGGGGACCGGGGCGTCTGGCGCCGGCCGAACCGGATCCGGGCCCTCGGAGCTGTGGGAGTGGGCGAGGAGGGTTCCGCCGAGGAAGGCGAGGGCGGGCCATCCGGCGATCCCGAACCGCAGCCAGGCCGGCGGGTGCGCGAGGTCGAGGAACCCTGCGGTGGCGACGTTGGCGCCGAGTGAGGCGACCAGGGCAATCAGGAACCAGCACCAGGCCAGCCGGGACGGCGCGTCCGCGCGGAGCCGCCGCCAGGCAGCGACCAGGAGCAGGTCCACAGAGATGGGGTAGGCCCAGCCCTTCCAGCCGGTCTGTCCGGCGGCGTCGGCGAGTTCGTGGAGGTGGGCGAAGGAGAGGGCTCCGGCGATGACGGCCTGGACGAGGACGGCGTCCACGCGGAAGGCGGGGCGGCCCATCATGAGCCGCCGGGGTAGTCGGGGCCGCCGGCTGGGTCGTAGCCGGGCGGGAACATGCCCGGCGGCGGCTCGGGCAGCGACGCCGCGAGCGACGGGCCGATGGTGTCGATGAACAGGTCGTCGGCGCCGGGCGTGTCCGCGTAGAGGGCCAGTGCGCCGAGCATCAGCACGGTGCGGTGGAAGTCCTCGATGTGCTCACACATGGGAGTCGGTCTCCCTTCTTTCAGGCATGGAGGGGGTAGGGACCTGGCGCGAGACGGTCGCGCCGACCAGGAGCGGGAGGGCTCAGACGGTCGCGGGAGCGGCCTTGGCCAGCGGCTCGGAGACCGGGGCCGGGGCCGGGGTGCCGACAACGGGCCGGAACGGCGCGAGGGCAGGCAGGTCAGGGGTGCGGCCGGCGTGCTTGTTGCAGAGGTTCACGGCCTGGCGCAGCGTGATGTGCGGGGCGCGGATACGGGCCCAGCCGCCGGAGGAGTCGCCGGTCACGGCGATGCCGGGGGTCTCGGCCGGAATCTGGATCGCGGCCAGGACGGCGTCCGGGGCGATGTCGCCGAAGGCCATGTTGGCTGAGGATTCGTCGTTGACGCGGTGGGCGGTGCGGCCGGTGAGCTGGGCTCGGAGCATGGTGATGCCCTTGCCGAGTTCGGAGCCAAAGCGTTGCCCGCAGATCTCCAGGTAGATTCCGGCGGCCCGGCCAAGCTGGGCAAGGCGGACCAGGGCGGTGATGATGCGGTCCCGGCGCTTCTCCTCGTCCTTCGTGGCGAAGAGGGCGAGTTCGGCAACCTCGTCGACCAGGACCACGATGGGCAGCGGGCGAAGGTGGTCAGGGAGGTCCCAAATGTCGGCGGCGATCTCCGCATCGGGCACGTTGACCGTGATCCGCTGCTCGGCCCGGATCACCTGGTAGACGTCTGCCATGTGAGAGACCAGGGCTTCGAGGAGGTCGAGGGCGGTGTCGGGGTTGTCGGCGAGCGCGGAGAACCGGCGGGCCAGCGGGAAGAGTTCCACGCCTTGCTTGCAGTCGATGCCGACGAGTGCGACGTCCATCGGGGCGAGGCCGGCCACCAGGTTGCGCTGGTAGACGGACTTCCCCGACTCTGTGGCACCGAGGGTCAGCCCGTGCGGGACGGCACGGTAGTCGCGGTAGTGCACCGCACCGTCCTCGCGTAGGGCGACCGGAACCCGCATCGGAGCCGGATCGGTCCTCGCGGGCATCTGGACCCGCTTGAGGACGTCGTAGCCGGTCATCCGAACCTCCACCACACCCGAGCGCAGCTCACGGGAGGCGACGCCGTACATTGCGAAGGAGTGGCGCAGCCGGTCGCAGGAGGCGGAGACGTCGAAGGCGTCCTGCCCGGGACGGAGCTTGAGACGCAGCACCAGGCCGGTCCGGGTGGGCCGGAGGCGCAGGATGCGCGGGGCGCGGGACTCGGGGACGGGTCGGTTGGCGAGCCGGGCCATGGCCAGGCGCCAGCGCGACGGCGGCACCGTGAGCCCGCACGCGTCCATCACGGAGGTGTACTGGAACAGGACCCGCACCGCGGCGAAGACGGCACCGAAGGCCAGCCAGTACCAGGCGGGGCGCCGCCACCGCAGGATGACTGCGGCAGCGATGACCAGCACGAGGGCGACTGTTAACGCGGCCATGATCAGGCCACCTTCGACGTCGAGCCGGCGGCGAGCGAGGTGACGGCGACCGCCCGGAAAGCGATGCCGTGGCGCTTCTGACCGTTGAAGTCGTTCTCCCAGGCCGAGGCGACCAGACCGGTGAGGGCAACCGGGGTGCCCATGGTCAGGTCCTCGGAGACGCCCGGCTGAGGAACGGTGAGCTTGAGGATCTCCACCTCGTCGGGCGTGGAGAACATGACCTCCACGGTCATCAGCGTGACGCCGTCCTTGTCCAGGGCGATCTCGCCGGTCCGGCGGTCCTTGACCTTGGGCTGCGGGGCCTTGGCGACCATCACAGTCGCGTTCGTGGTGTCGACGGGAATCTGCCGCATGATGGAACTCCCTTTCAGGGGCGGGAGCGGCGTACTTGCTTGGCGGTGGGTCGCCGCTCCTGTGCTTTGTCGGGTGGCCCGCAGCAAAGGCGCGGGCGTTTGCGCTCTAATCTGGTGCGCACCAGAAGGTTGCATCTGGTGCGCACCAGATGTCAAGCGTTGTCGCCGGCCCGGCTCTTCAACTCGCCTTCCTGCGACCCTTCTAGGGAACCGGTCCTGCCAACGTCCCGGTAGACAACAGGGGTTAACACCCGGCTCGTTAACCCCTGACGACCTGCACAGATATGAGGCATGCTGCTGTTAAGGCTTGGCAACCACAGGCGGGGCGAGGCGACGTGACGAACGGACTCAAGGCAGCACGGAGTGCACGAGAGTGGTCGCAGGAGCGGTTAGTTCGAGAGATCGAACGCCATGCGCATCAGCACATGCTCACCGTTGCATCCACCGCCAGCTTGCGCGTCTACGTCTCGGAGTGGGAGAACGGCCGGCGCTCAATCTCAGCCCGCTACGCGAAGATCCTTCGTGCTCTCCTCGGCATCACGGACGACGAACTGCACGGCAGGGCGGAGGCGTTGGCCGTCCCCATCGCGGCTGATGGATACGACGAACTCATAAGCCGGATCGACGCAGCCCGCAGCGTCAGCCTCACCATGGTGACGACGTTCATGGATCAGACTGAACTGTTCAGGACCATGGACCGCCAGATGGGGGCCGCGAGCCTTGTCGACCCGATGACGGGGCATCTGGCGAAACTGGAAGACGCACTCACCTTCGCCGTACTCCCCGAGACCCGGCGCCCGGTTGCCCTCGCGTTGGCGGGGGCCGCAACGCTGGCCGCATGGCAAGCGCTCGATGTGGGAGCGGTCGAACGAGCCTGGCGTCACTACGAGTTGGGCAAGCGGGCCGCGCAGGAGGCTGAGGAGCCGATGTACCTTGCGCATGCCACGGCCGAGCAGGCGTACGTGCTGTGTGACGCGGGCCGGGCCCCCGTCGCGGTGCGTCTGATACGAGACGCTCAGCGCGTCGGCGGCAAGGCGATGTCACCGCGTCTCACAGCCTGGCTGTACGCGGCCGAGGCCGAGATCTGCGCCCGTGCGGGGATGCCGGATGACTGCCGGCGGGCGCTTGAGAACGCGATGCGATACCTGCCACCGGGGGAGGAGGCCCGAGACGCGGACATGCTGAGCATTTTCCTGAACGAGGGGCACCTCGACAGGTGGCGAGGCAACGCACTGGCCCTGATAGGCGACGACGAAGCGGTGACCAGTCTGTACGCCGCCCTCGACTCCGCAGACCCCACGTTCATACGAGCGTCGGCGGGACTGCGTTGTGATCTCGCCCAGGCGCACATGGCCCGCGGCGAGTATGACCAGGCCCACGAGCACCTGCAGCAAGCCCGGCTGCTGGCGAACCGCACCGGATCAGTGCGTCACCGGCGCCGGATCGAAGATCTCACGCAGCGCTTGTAGGGGCGGCTCCAGCACCCCGTGAGGCGAGCAGGTACAGGAGGGCCACGAGCGTCCCCGAGCCCATGAGTTCCCCGCGGGCCATCAGCCCGGGAATGTCTGCGAGAGGCACCCAGGCGACGTGTCCCGCTTCTTCGAGGTCGGTCGGTTCGCCGACGAGCTTCGCGCCCTGGCCTACGTAGATCTCGTGCGGTGAGTCAACCATGCCGACCATGGGCTGATAGGTGACCACATATTCCAGGGCATCCGGACGCCAGCCGGTCTCTTCCTCGACTTCCCGGAGAGCGGCGTGTGCGGCGTCTTCTCCCTCGTCGACGATCCCCCCAGGGAGCTCCCAGCCGAACGAGTCGGGGACGAAGCGGTAGCGCCAGAGCATCAACACGCGGTCTTGTTCGTCGATGACAGCCGCGATGGCGACATGGTGCAGCCGTACGACGTGGTGCTCGAAGCGCTCGACGCCGGGCGGTTCGACGTCCACAAGACCCAGCTTCACCCAGCGGTTGTCGTACACCGTGCGCTCGCCGTGAATCTGCCACGGCTTAAGGTCGGTTGGCGGCACAGTGCTCACGTATCGGGCCGGCACGCGGTACGAGCTACGGCCGTGGACCTCGATGACGCCCTCAGCGATGAGCTTGGCCAGCACCTGACGAAGTGCCGTACGGCCAATGCTCAGCTCTTCCGAGAGGGTCCGCTCGGAGGGGAGCTTGGAGCCAGGCTGGTACTTGCCTGTCGAGATCCACTCTCGAATCGTGAGATAGACCCGCTCCGACTTCGGTCCCATCCGGTGAGCACACTCCCTGCGTCCTGTGATGCTGGTCCACTCCAGCGTAGCGACCACATACGGAAATCCGTATGGGCTTGGCCAGGCTGCTGATCGCCAGAGTGTCTAGCGTCAGATGAGGCTTGACGGTTGTGCGTCGGTTGAGGCTTTCCGGTTCCTAGCCTGTTGTGCGGTTCGTCGTGCCGTAGGCCTTGAAG